>JACYME010000161.1 GCA_015272155.1 Leptolyngbyaceae cyanobacterium T60_A2020_046 | reverse complement strand
ACTGGCCCTGTGGATGGGGTCAAGCGGGATATTGTTCTGCGTCGCCTGGCAAAATTGCAGCTCCAAGCGGGGACGCCGCTGACCTACGAAGAAATTAAGGCGGAAATTCAAGACATTTTTCCTGAGTTTGACGACAAAGTGCTGCGCAGGGCCGCACGGGCTAATCGCGGCAACGCCACCCTGGGCAAGGTCAAGGTGGTGGTTGTGGGAACCGTGGCCGCAGTCGGGGGCGTTTGGGTGCTGAATTTGCCCTATCCGATGATTCGCTGGCCGGTGGCAAAGGTGGCTCCCATTGTGCTGATGCCGAGCTATGTGAGTATGGATCACAGCTATCGTCAGGCGATCGCGCTGGTTGAACAGGCCGATCAGCTCATCAATCAGGCTACGAGCCCTGCCGACTTAGACATCGGAGCCGAAAAAGCCACGGCGGCTCAGAAGCACCTCGATCGCCTGCCCGTTTGGTTTTTGGGCTATTTTCCCCAAACCTATTGCACCTGGGTGCAGTGCAGTTGGCGCTTTACGTTGGATGAGTTTGAAGCGGCCCGGAAACTTGTGGGCCGCATTGATGCCACCCTTTTTCAAGAGAAAAATGCGCTGACTCTGCTGGAGCAAGGCACCGCAGAGGTGGAGCAGGCCAAGCAGCAATACCAGAACGCCGATACCGTTGAGGCCAAAACAGCCGCCGCGACGCTGTGGCAGCGCGGCATGGATAAACTGAACGAAATTCCCGCCGCGACGTTGGCCGGGCGCATGGCCCAAACCAAGCTCGATGCCTATTCGCGTGACTTTGCCCAAGTGTCTGGCCTGTTGGCGGGGGACAGCCGCTCCAATAGTCTGATCGAGGCGGCAAAAGGGTTTGCCTACAACGCTTCTCTGGAAGCCCAAAATCCGCCTTATACCGCCGATGATTGGCAACGCATTATTGACCTGTGGCGGGAGGCGATCGCCCGGTTAGAGCGGATTCCCATCGAAGATGTCGGCTATGCCGAAGCTCAAAAGATGTTGGTGGAGTACACCACAAAGCTGGGGGTCATTGAGCGTAACCTGGCGGCAGAGGAGCGATCGCAGCGCGCCTGGGAAAGCGCCGAAGCAAAACAAATTCAACTACTGGGTCGGGCCGACACTATGAGCCCCAGTGCCTATGCCAGCGCCGCCCAAAGCATCATCAGCGACCTCAACCGCATTGAGCCCAACACCACAAAGTATGACCTCGCCCAAAGCTGGCTGAAGGACATTCAGGCTGAGCTAGCCAAGGTGCAGTAGGGTGGCGATGGGTGGCGATAGCGTTCGGTTACCGAGCCGCAACAGTCGCTAACCAAAGCGGTAGCCAAAGCCTCGGAGAGTGACAATGTATTGCGGGTTGCTGGGGTCAGCTTCAATTTTTTCGCGCAGCCAGCGGATGTGGACGTCCACGGTTTTGCGATCGCCCATAAAGTCTGGCCCCCAAATTTGGTCAATCAGTTCCTCGCGATTCCAAACCCGATTCGGCTGACTCATGAAGAGTTCTAAAATCCGAAATTCCTTCGGCGAGAGGGGGATTTCTTGGGACTGGACGGTTACGCGCATTTCGTTGAGATAGAGCACAATATCGCGATAGGTCAGCACCGATTGCGTTTGCGGCAAGCGCGATCGCCGATACCGCCGCAGCAAGGCCCGACATCGTGCGACCAACTCTCGCATCCCAAACGGCTTCGCCAAATAATCATCTGCCCCAACTTCTAAACCCACCACGCGATCGGTTTCACTGCCCTTTGCACTCAAAATCAAGATAGGAATATCGAGGCTTTGATGTCGTAGCATCCGACAAATATCGAGGCCATTCATCCCAGGTAGCATGAGGTCTAGAATTGCCAGATCAAAGGGAGTTTCCTGATCAGAATTCCTTGCCCCCTGCCGTTGCAATGTATTGGTAATCAGGGCCAAAGCAGTGGAACCATCCCCCGCAACTTCAACCTGATAGCCCTCATCAGACAGGGCAAGGGAAACGGTTTCACGAATCAAATCCTCGTCATCTACAACCAAAATTCGTTCTTGGCGCGTGAAGACACCCCGAGGATAGTCGTGCATAGCATCGTGCGACATGGAAATAACCGTTTGGCGATGGTCGAAACCGAAAGGATCCTACTTTCTTTGACCCAACGCCAACAGTAGATGGAGTGAGTCGGGAAGGCTGACAAGTCTGAACATTGGCTCATCACGCAGGTTGCCGAGGAGAATCGAAGACTCCGCCCGCAACAGCGCCATTTGAGGAAGTTTTGCGCCATTGACTCAAAATGC
>JACYME010000077.1 GCA_015272155.1 Leptolyngbyaceae cyanobacterium T60_A2020_046 | reverse complement strand
GGTTTGGGATGCGGGGAATTCATCCTGGGAATCAGCAACGTCGCCTAGCCTTCTCCCCAAACCTTCTTCAAAACCGTGGCAGGGTCAATCTCTGCCACACTGCCCGACCCCGCACTGAGGCCAATAAACCGCAGCTCTGACCCGGTGGTAGGAGGCAGGCGACGGCTGGGAGCATTAGCCCCAAACAGACCCAGGGTGAAGACATTCAGCGCCACCCCCAGTTGGAGCGGATAGCTGTCCGTTGAGAGCATCAGGTTGGCTCCGGCAATCAACGCCGCCACCTGACCCAGGTTTTCGGGGCGCACCACCTTCAGACTTGGCAGCGCCTGGGTCATGGCCTGCACCAGCTCCATGGTTTCGGGGCGCTGCATCAGCACCAGCGGCAAGCCGGGCTGGCGCGCCTGAAAGTCGCGGGCGATCGCGAGCCAACTCTCCGCAGGGTAGCGATCGTCGGGCTTGCCCGCAGCCGGGCCACCGTAGATCAGCACGTAGCCTTGATCGTCGATGCCCTGGGCCTTGATCTGATTGTTGACCCAGTCGATATCGCTCTGGGGAACGTTGATCGACGGAGCCGGGCACGCGCCTTCAAGGTTTAAAGGGCCGAGCAGATCGTGATATTCAAAAGCCTGATATTGCTCAGTTTTTTGGGCCACGGTGGCAGTCAGCAGCAGGCCGTTGCTGCCGCCGCTGTAGCCCACGCGGGTGGGCACGCCACTGAGCCACAGCAGCACCGATAGGGAAAGATTTTGCGTAGCCGTAAGTACGACTTCGTACTCGCGATCGCGCACGATGCCGAGCAGGTTGGCCCAGTCGGCGGGGCTGTTATTGCCCTGAAAAGAGTAGGGAATGGTATCTTTGACGGCCTTGGAAACCCGATAGGCGATCGCGGCGGCGGGCTCAGTAACCACGGTGATTTCGGCCTTTGGAAACCCCTGCTTGAGGTGCTCCACCGTGGGAAAGAAAAGGAGCTGGTCGCTAATGTCACCGGGAACGAGAGCCAGTACGCGCATAGCTTGTCTGTCCTGCTTGTCCGTTCCACATTTTAGAGGAAGGTGGTCAGTTCTTAAGCGTTGCGACCAACAAAACTCGGAATTGTCAGCCTTAGAAAAAGTTATGACTGGGCGAATATCGGTGCAGATCTGCCCACTGTCTGGATCTAAGGGATCTTCTTTGTCGCGGGGAGGCGGCAGGTTTTGCTGAAGGGTCTGGAAGTGTGTAGGTATGAGGGTGGAGGAGTGAAAATTGATTGATCGCGGATCATCGGGACAAGCAACGGGGTAAAGTTGCCATCAGTCACCGAGGAGAGAGGCCATGCACCTGTTGATTCCGGCGGCGGGGGTCGGGCGGCGCATGGGCAGCGATCGCAACAAGCTGCTCCTGACCCTGCGCGGCAAACCCCTGATTGCGTGGACGCTGATGGCCGCTGAGTCCGCATCCCGCATTTCGTGGATTGGCGTCATTTGCCAGCCCAGCGATCGTCCTGATTTGGAAGATACCCTGCAAAGCCTGGGCCTGCGAACACCGACCCGCTTGATCCAAGGGGGCGACACGCGCCAAGCCTCGGTCTACAACGGCCTGCAAGCCCTGCCCCCCGATGCCGATCGCGTGCTGATCCACGATGGAGCCCGGTGTCTGGCCACGCCAGAACTCCTTGACTGCTGCGCCGCCGCCCTCGACGAACACACCGGGCTGATTGCCGCCGTGCCCGTCAAAGACACGATTAAAGTGGTGGGCGACGATTTGCAGATTCAAGACACCCCTGATCGCAGCCGACTCTGGGCCGCCCAAACCCCCCAAGGCTTTCACGTCAAACCGCTGAAGGAGGCCCACAATCAGGGCCGCGCCCAAGGCTGGGCCGTGACCGATGATGCTGCCCTGTTTGAAAAGGCGGGCTTGCCCGTGACGGTGGTGATGGGCGAAGAAACGAACCTGAAAATCACCACCCCCGACGATTTGATGATTGCGGAAATGATTTTGCGCGATCGCTTGGGGTAGGGTGCTGCGATCTCGGGGGTTGAGCGATCTCGGTAATCCCTCACACCATGCCACCCCTCAAAATGCCGTACCTTGCCAGAAATGCGGACTCCTGAGCCGCGTCAGCCTGCTTTGTCGTCCAAGTTTCACACCCCGTCGCCCATGACCGTTCTGCCCCCGGTGGACACATTACGCACGCTCTTTGATGCCGCCGTTGCCGCCGCCCAGCCCGATCGCCGCGTTCCTGACTTTTTGCCGCCACCGCCCCCCGGTAAAACCGTCGTGGTTGGGGCGGGCAAATCCGCTGCTGCGATGGCACGGGCCGTTGAGCAAGTCTGGACAGGCGACCTCAGCGGCGTGGTGGTGACCCGCTACGGGCACCGCGTACCGACCCAGCACATCACCGTGCTCGAAGCCGCCCACCCCGTCCCCGATGCCAACGGCATGGCCGCCGCAGAACAGATTTTGCAAACGGTTGCCCCCCTGGGTGAAGGGGATTTGGTGATTTGCTTGATTTCTGGCGGCGGGTCGGCCCTGCTGACGCTACCGCCGGAGGCGCTTTCCTTAGAACTGCTGGCTGACCTAAATCGTCAACTGCTGCGCTCGGGGGCCGACATTGGCGACATGAACACCGTGCGCAAAACCCTGTCGCGTTCCAGTGGCGGGCGGTTGGCGGCGGCGGCCTACCCGGCGCAGGTGGTGGCGCTGGTGATTTCCGACGTGCCGGGGGATAATCTCCGGGCGATCGCCTCTGGCCCCACCGTTGGCGATACCGTCACCGCCGCCGATGCCCTGGAGATCTTGCAGCGCTACGCTATTGCCGTGCCGCCCGCCGTGCTCGACTACCTAGAGCGCGACCCGAATCCGGTCATTGCCCCCGAGGATCCGCGCCTCAGCACGACCACCAACCACCTGATCGCCACCCCCCAACAATCCCTAGAGGCAGCGGCAAAGCGCGCCCAGGAACTCGGCTACACGCCTCTGATTTTGGGCAATGCGTTGGAAGGGGAAGCCCAGCAGGTGGGCATCGTCCACGCCGGAATTGCTCGCCAAGTCATCCAGCATCAGCAGCCGATCGCGCCTCCTTGTGTGCTGTTATCCGGCGGTGAAACGACGGTCACCGTCACCGGAACTGGGGGCAAGGGCGGACGCAATGGCGAATTTCTGCTGTCGCTGGCGGTGGCCTTGGGCGGCGCGCCGGGAATTTGGGCGATCGCCTGCGATACCGATGGCATTGACGGCAGCGAAGACAACGCCGGAGCCATCATCACCCCCCAAACCCTGGCCCACGGGGCTGCCCTGGGGCTGGATGCCCGCGACTTTCTCGCTCGCCACGACAGCTACCGTTACTTTCAGGCAGTAGGAGCCTTGGTCGAAACGGGGCCAACGCTGACCAACGTCAACGATTTTCGCGCGATTGTGATCGACCCGACACTGGCTGCGATCGCGCCCTAAAAATGGGCACTGCTGACGTGCCCAAGTCCCTTCTACCGCGAATGGGTATCGTCAACATTCCTCCCTCGCTGCCTCAAGTGCATGGGCAATCCTCTACGCTAGGAGCGATCGCCCGCCACACCGTACCTTCATTTTCCGAGTCTTGGCATGTCTCCCTCCACCACCGCACAATCAACGCCCAGCATACAGCCCGTGAGTGCTTGGCATCACCTAACGCCCCAAGCCATCGCCGACATCCTCAAAACCGACCTCGCCCTGGGCCTCCCCCAAGCAGAGATTCCAGAGCGGCAGGCTTACTACGGCATCAACGAACTCACTGAAAAAGCTGGCAAAAGCGCCCTAATGCGGTTTTTGCAGGAATTTCACCAACCCCTGATCTACATTTTGCTGGTGGCGGGCATCGTCACCCTGCTCCTGCAAGACTGGGTGGATGCGGGAGTAATTTTTGCCGTCACGCTGATCAATGCCGTCATTGGTTTTATTCAAGAATCCAAGGCAGAACGGGCGATCGCAGCCCTCGCCCAATCGGTCACGACAGAAGCGACGGTGATTCGCGATGGCAAAAAGGCCCGCGTCAACTCACGGGATTTGGTGCCGGGGGATCTGGTACTCCTCGCCTCCGGGGACAAGGTGCCCGCCGATCTGCGCTTGGTGACCGTGCGCGATTTGCAGGTCAGCGAAGCCGCCCTCACTGGGGAGTCGGTGCCCGTGCAAAAGGCCGCCGCCCCCCTTTCCGAGGAAACGGGCTTGGCCGACCGCCGCAACATGGCCTATGCCGGTAGTTTGGTGACCTTTGGGCAGGCCCGGGGGCTCGTGGTCGCGATCGCGAACCAAACGGAAACCGGGCGCATTTCTCAACTAATGGCGCAAAGCACCGGTCTAGAAACCCCCCTCACCCGCAAAATTGAGCGCTTTAGCACAACCCTGCTCTACGTCATCCTAGGGCTCTCAGCCCTCATGTTTGCGGTGGTCTTGGGGCAAGGTGGCACCTGGAGCACAGGCTTCAAGGCCGCTGTAGCCCTCGCGGTGAGTGCCATCCCCGAAGGCTTGCCCGCTGTCGTAACGGTGACCCTGGCGATCGGCGTCGGGCGCATGGCCCAAAAACACGCCATCATTCGCAAGCTGCCCGCCGTAGAAACCCTGGGCAGCACCACCGTCATCTGCTCAGACAAAACTGGCACCCTCACGGAAAATCAAATGACCGTGCAGGCTGTTTACGCCGGGGGCAACACCTACGCCGTCAGTGGGGTGGGCTATGAGGCTGGGGGCGAAATTCTCTACGGAGAAACAGCGATCGCGGTGGATGCCGTGCCGCCGTTGTGGGCCTGCCTGGCCTGTGGCCTGTTGTGCAACGATTCCCATTTGCAGACCCAGGATGGCCGCCTCACCGTCGCGGGCGACCCCACGGAAGGGGCGCTGATTGTCTCGGCCCACAAAGCAGGACTGACGCTGAGCACCCTAGAGGCTCGCTATCCGCGCCGGGACACGATTCCCTTTGAGTCGCAGTTTCAATACATGGCGACCCTGCACCGCAGCGGCGATCGCGGCTTGATTTATGTCAAAGGCTCCGCCGAGGCCATCCTCAAGCGCTGCGATCGCCAACTCAATGCCCAGGGGCAGGGTTCCCCCCTCGACCAACCCGCCATCGACCGCGCCATCCACCACATGGCTAATCAGGGTTTGCGGGTGTTGGCCTTTGCCCAAAAGCTGACCGAAACCCCACTGACCGAGATTGACCATGCCGACCTTGACCGCGACCTGGTTTTTTTGGGCCTCCAGGGCATGATTGATCCGCCCCGCGTGGAGGCGATCGCCGCTGTGCGCGCCTGCCAATCCGCCGGAATTCAGGTCAAGATGATCACCGGTGACCATGCCCTCACCGCCGCTGCGATCGCCCGCCAAATGCACCTCAGCACCAGCGACGACGCCCCCGTCTACACTGGCAAAGCCTTGGCTAACATGGACGATGAAGCCCTCGCCAATGCCGCCAGCGCCAGCGCCGTGTTTGCCCGCGTCGCCCCTGAACAAAAGCTGCGGCTGGTGGAAGCGCTACAGGCCCGGGGTGCGATCGTCGCCATGACCGGGGATGGCGTCAACGATGCCCCCGCCCTCAAGCAGGCCGACATCGGTGTGGCGATGGGCATCACCGGTACCGAGGTCGCCAAAGAAGCCGCCGATATGGTGCTCACTGACGACAATTTTGCCTCCATCGAAGCCGCAGTCGAAGAGGGGCGCACCGTCTACGGCAATTTGCTGAAGACCATCGGCTTCATCTTGCCGGTGAATGGCGGCGAGGCGCTGACGATTCTGGTCGGCATCTTGGCCGGATCTACCCTGCCGATTTTGCCCGTGCAGATTTTGTGGGTGAATATGGTCAGTTCTGTGGCCCTCAGCGCCACCCTCGCCTTTGAACCTAAAACACCGGGTACCATGCAGCGATCGCCCCGGCCGCCCAACGAGCCTCTCCTCACCCCGAAGTTGCTGGGGCGGGTGCTGGTGATTTCTGGCTTCAACCTCGCGGCGGTTTTTGGCGTTTTTGGCTGGGTATCCCAATCAACTGGCAATCTTGACCTCGCGCGGACGATGGCAGTTCACACCCTGGTCGCTGCCGAAACCTTCTACCTGCTGAGCATTAGCCAGTGCGTTCCATCGCTGCTGGGGGCCGTAAAAGACCGGACGCGATCGTGGGCTTACGTCCCGGCCATTGGGGTGGCATGCGTTCTCCTATTTCAAATCTTTTTCAGCCAAGTGCCTGGGGTAAACGCGCTGTTTACCACCCAGCCCCTCACCCTCACCCAAGCCCTGATCTGTCTTGGGGCGGGTTTTCCTGTCGTGTTGCCAGCGGTGTTGCTCAAGCGATTTGCCCCCCTCGCCTAGCGGCGGTTTTGGGTTATCCCAGAGGGGGTGAAACCCTGATCGCCCGCGCAGACGGCCCTGAACTTGATAAGGTGAGCCTATGACACCCCAAGACCTGACCACACTCCTGACCGCCCGATTTGGCGATCGCCTCCAGGCGAGCCCGCCCGATGCATGGCAAGTCGAAACCGACGCCTTTCGCCTGTTGGTGTTACTTTCCGCCAACCAAAGCTGGCTGCGCATCCTAGTGCCCATCGTCCCAGCGCCCACGGCCCAGCCCTTCATGGGCCAAATTCTTGAAGCCAACTTTGACCTCACCCAAGACACGCGCTATGCCCTGCATCAAGATGTGCTGTGGGGGGTGTTTCAGCAAGCGATCGCGGAGGTATCGCCTACCGTGGTCAATCAGGTCATCGATCGCCTGCTCGTGCTGAAACAGGAGGGCATCGACCCCTTTTTCAATGTCTTGGTGGACACCCAAATTCGGCAAATTATTCGCATGGCCAAGCGCCAGGGTCAAACCCTGGAAGAAACCCTGAAAACCCTCGATCGCTTCTACTCCGAAGGCATGATGGGAGACATGGCCCTGGGCGACGCCTATAAAGATCAGGTGCTCGCAGCTTGGCAACGGCAGCTTGAGCGGCTCTGGCCCGAGGTTGAAGCATGAACGTACAAACCGTGAGCGATCGCATTCGCCAAGATTACGCCACCTTTCCCCACAACCAAAGCTACGACCTCTACGACGACGCGGTGTACTTCCAAGACCCGCTCAATCGCTTTACCGGCATTGATCGCTATCAGCGCATGATCGGCTTCATCGCCCGGTGGTTTCAGTCGCCCCAACTGGTACTGCACGACCTCACCATCCAAAGCGACACCGCCTTTCAAACCCGCTGGACACTGAGCTGGGTCGCCCCCGTGCCTTGGCGTCCGGCGATGGCAATTTCAGGCTGGACAGACTATCGCCTCAACGCCGACGGCAAAATCACCTCCCACATCGATCAGTGGGAAACGAAGCCCTGGGCCGTCGTTCTCCAACTCCTGGGGCAGGGCAAAATACCCCAGATTTCGTCCGAAAAACCTTGACGAGCTGAGGCGCGCCTCAACCCAGCTCCGCAGCCCCAACCAGCGCAAGCTCAGCCCTAGTTTGACTTCGCGCGCGCCGCCGTAGACAGGGGCGGAAAACTGGGCAGCTCCACCGCAGAGAGGGAGGTGCGCTTTTTCTTAGGCGGACGCAGGGGATGCACGATGGGCGACGGCGAAGCTCCCGTCGCTCCTAAGGATTGGAAGATGGGCAGGTCTTTGGCTGGCTCAACCGAAGGCTGAGGCGTGGGAACCACGGGAGGTTCCGACTCGGCGACCTGGGGCACGAGATCCGGTTCTGGCTCGGGCTGCGATCGCACTGATGGCCCCCAAGGCATCGGCTCTGTAAAGCCTGGGACATCGGCCACGGGGGCGGGCTCTGGCGCAGCAGGCTCTGGGGTCGATCGCTCAATCACCCGTTCAATGTCTTGCCAGAAATGCTCGTCGGCCTCGGGCGCAGCGGCTTGGAGATCTGCGGCTCGGGGCTCGGGGGCAGGGGGTGTTGCATCCGGGGTCGATCGCAGGAGGGACAGCAGATGCGGATCGGGCTGGGCGGTGGGCGTGGCAACCGCAGACCAGGGCTGAATGCGATCGGCGCGGGGCATTGCGAGGGGATTTGCCCCCAACTCGGCACCGGCAGTGGGAAGGGGCGCGTCTAGTCCGGCACTTGCCGCAATGGGAGAATCCTCCCTAGTCTTCTGCGCAGCCGACATATCCAGACATTTTTCTAGCGCGGCTTTGAATTGCAGCGTATAGCGCTGCTGGCGCTGGAGCCGCGATCTCAAATCCCGACAGTCATCTTCGGCCCTGTGAAGGGCTTGGGTCTTTTCCTGACAGCGCTTTTGCAGCACTGCACACTCCTGCTCTAGGTGAGCAACCCGCTCTTGGCTGGTTTCGAGTTGCGCCTTCAAGGTTTCAGACAAAATGGTTTGGCGCTTGAGGGCATCTCCCGTTTGCTCCAATTCACTCAAGAGTTGCGCCACAGATGAATTAGCCGCAGTTGCGTGGGGGGTTGCCTGCGATCGCTCCACCTCAGCCTGGAGGGTGTGCTGGGAAGTTTCAACCGTCGCTTCAAGGTGATTGATGCGCGCCAGCAATACCTCATTACATCGATTTAGGTCACGAATGAGGGCCAGCAGTTCCCCCTCGCGGGATCCTCTAGAGGGCTGAGTCGCTGCCTCATCAGGAGCCGCTGCTGGCATCGGCTGAGCCATCGTCCCCGGCAGAGGCACTGCCTCCCAATCTTGAGCGGAAGCCGATGCCCACTGATCCCGCGATCGCACATCCGACGAAGAATCATAGTCGTGACGGGGAGGCACGTTTGCTTCGCTCATGGCTCTTTTGGAAGAAGGGTGTCAAAGGGTGCGACCAAACTCACATCTCAAAACCGCCGTGCGCTTGAGATGGATCATGACCAACCTAACCCCTATGGTGTATCACAGAAATCCAAATTACAAACAGATTCCGTGGGATTTTGGGATAAATCTTGCAATGGGGGGGATCAGCCCTCTTCCGATCGCGATCGCGCCGGGCTAGGCTGACGCTACAGAAGCCTTGAAATAGGCATCATCTCCTATCTGCTCCCCTTGGGAAACGATAGTCTCTCTACCATCAGTGTGCGGTGCGAGGGGTGACGAAACCTTGTCTAACAGAGCCTTGGGTTCCTGAACTCCACTGAGGGCTACAGACTCCCAATCTGATTTGACTTGGTTTCGCCACCTGCTTGCCTAGCCAATATTCACGAAGCCTGACTACGGGCTCACGCTGCATTACCACGTGTAATCTTCACCGATTAACCCGTACAGCCTCTAGTTACGCTGATCGAAAAATCATTCCAGCCTAAATCAGAACTTGTGCGCGTGCAGCACCTCCATCACGTCACAAATATAGGTGATGCCCGAATAATCTTCGAAAAACTGGGCCGCGACTTCATCCGAAATCTTCACAGCCATCTCCCGATTCGGGGTGAGCACCTCGAACTTAACGTTCGCGTAAGTGTCGCCAACAGTAGGCTGCCCCGACGATCTCACGTTGCGACTGCCTTTGCCACCAGCATCCATCACCGTATAGCCGGTCGCTCCGGCTGCATCGATGATCTCGGCGACCTTTTTCAGCAGCACCTTTTCCGTAACAATGACAAGCTTACTGGCTCTCTGGGTCATGGGGGGTTACCCCTTAACGTGTTCTGTTCCAGAAATCCAAGGCTTAAACCTATGGTTTTCCTCCGAACCATATCCTTAAGTTTATGTCAAAGATCGGCAAATCCCGCCCCCAGCATTGCGGAAGATGGGCTCAGATTAGCGGAAGCGCTTGATAAACAACCCTTATCCCTCGGCCTAACCCAACGAGAAACCCTGAGTTTTTAGAGGGGCGTCAGACAATCTGCCCTGAGGGTGTGGTCGTTACGGCCCATCTAGGTATAGAGTTTAGAGTATTGTTCAACCTGAAAGCATAGAGGTCTTCCATGTGCTTAACCTCTATGCCTAGGCTTGAGCGATCGCGCCTCTCTTCATTGAGACACGCTTCATCACAGGTGACGTTCTGACAGGTGTTTCCGTTATGGACGGGCTTTGGCCCGTTACGCTGCACACATACGCTGCACACAACTGATCAGCATGGAGTGGACACCATGACCAAGTTTGACACAACCCAACTGCGGGCCAGATTTGACAACACCAGCGAAGGCTGGCTCGTGCAGGTCTATCGCAGCGATCGCCGCCTGCTTTGTGTGCTTGAGGCCTCTCATGCCTGGGCTTTCTTCGTGGGCTGCGGGCTTGGGCTGCTCCTGGCAGTGGGGTGGTTTAACCTCGCCAAGAGTAGTCCGTCCACACTCGATCGACCGATAACAATACCCCCAGAAATGTGGATTGATTAATGCCGCGATGGCATCGAGCCAGAATACCTATGGCTCACCGTCAGGGCTTTGACCTAAACCCTCGGGGTGTCAATCGTGAAATGTTGGCACCCTGCGCAGAGCAGGGAATGTTGACCCCGGTTGCTTCTCCCTTGCTGCCGCGATCTACAGCCCACAGGACAAAACTCACGCAGTTCACTCGCAGTTCACTCATTCTGAACCCTGGCTCAGCGTGAGGATTTCCCTTATCTCCCTTGGATCCAGGGATGGCAGCAGCTAAGGGGGATTTTTAGTGGGTTGAAGACGCAGTCAGTGCGGCAGTCCTTAAACATTGAGGAAATGCTGCGATCGCAATTTACATTAGCCAGTCGCATATCAGAATTTAGAAATCAAAAGAAAGGCTTATATTTTGGATTTGACATTGCGTTGGAAATCCGTGCCAGAGCGCGCAAAAAACGAATCTTTTCGGAGTAGACTTGAGTACATGAAGATGTGAGCTCTAATAGATTTAGGTCTATTGATGAGCGGAAAGGCGTTCCTGCCTTGCGGTTCCGTCCAGAGAGCGGCCATCTCTAAATCCCTGTTGACAGGTTCTCGCGTAACACCTGTGCCGTGGGGGTGAAGCGCTGCACCCCTACTTTCATCAGCCTTTCAAAACTCACATATTGCAATCATCACTCCTCGTTAGAGGGGGCGGAAGGAGGGACTTATGGATTTCTTGTCCGATTTCTTGTCAAAGTTTGGGGCGCAGTTGCAGTCCCCAACTTTGGGCTTTTTGCTTGGCGGTATCGTGATTGCCGCCTTCGGTAGCCGACTGCAAATTCCCGATGCAATTTACAAATTCATCGTCTTTATGCTGCTCATTAAAGTCGGCCTGAGCGGCGGTATTGCCATCCGCAATGCCAATCTGGCAGAGATGCTGCTGCCTGCCCTGTTTGCCGTGGTCATGGGCATTTTGATCGTGTTCATTGGGCGCTACACGTTGGCTAAGTTGCCGGGCGTCAGAGTCGTGGATGCCATTGCAACGGCGGCTTGTTTGGTGCTGTGAGTGGTTCTACCCTCGCTGCGGGCATCACGGCACTTGAGGGGCAAGGGATCGAATTTGAGGCTTGGGCCGCTGCTCTCTATCCCTTTATGGATATTCCGGCACTGGTGACCGCGATCGTGGTGGCCAGCGTTTACACCAATCATCAGAAGCGCGAAAAGTATCTCAAAAATGAGGAGTATCTTAGTAAGGAAGCGTACCATGGTGAGCAAGGCGGCACCGCAGTCCTTAACAAGCCGCGCGGGCCTGTGAGCAATCGGGTCAAGATTTGGCCCATCGTCCAGGAAAGCCTCCAGGGCTCTGCCCTATCGGCGCTATTGCTCGGCCTTGCTCTGGGTTTGCTCACCCGCCCAGAAAGTGTCTTTGAAAGCTTCTACGAGCCTCTCTTCCGGGGTCTGCTTTCGATTCTGATGCTGGTGATGGGGATGGAAGCCTGGGCCAGACTCAGCGAGCTGCGCAAGGTGGCCCAGTGGTACGCTCTGTATGCCTTGGTCGCGCCGTTATTGCATGGGTTTATCGCCTTTGGTCTGGGCATGGTTGCCCACCATGCCACGGGTTTTAGTCCTGGTGGGGTTGCGCTTCTGGCGATTATTGCTGCCTCCAGTTCAGACATCTCAGGGCCGCCCACGTTGCGAGCGGGGATTCCGTCGGCCAACCCCTCTGCTTTTATTGGTGCGTCTACAGCCTTGGGCACGCCAGTGGCGATCGCGTTGGGCATTCCTCTCTTTGTCGGGCTTGCCCAGGCGATGATGGGCAGCTAATCCTAGACGGGGCGCGGTCTGTCGGTGCTTTATCGCTTTGGCCAATTTGCTTAGGATGCATCAGCATCTGTCCGTATACTGCATCGGAGCAAATTAGCTGACCGCTTTGTCCGCATGGGACAGGTGAATGATTGCTCGGATCCTCGGTTTTGGGATCGTGACCCGCCATCGGATGGTAGTTCCGAGAGAAGCTGAGGATCTTGAGGCATGGTTTGAGGGGAGCCCGCTAGGGGCGGTTATCAATTTGTTGCAATTCTCTGAAGCAGGACGACAAAACCTATCTCTATTAAAGCCCCTCTTCATTAAAGCCCCTCTTCCAATCGTGGGAGAGGAGTTGGGGTGAGGGGCAAGTGTAGCGGTAAATTACAGAATTGGTATTAATTTCAGAGTCCTTATCACGGTTGGGTTACAGTGCCTGGCACGGGTGTGAGGGCGGGCGCGGTAACCCCGTCTAGGCAGGCGTTTCAATATCAACTTGTCAACATCAACTCATGATGTGCCCTAGGACAACAGGGCTTGTCGGAGCAGTTCTCGATGCATGAGGGCGCGATCAACTCGGGATTGAATTTGGTCGGGGGAGGCGGGGTCGCCGTTGGCATAGTGTTCGAGCCATTGTTGTGTCATGGCGGCTGGGGTGCTGGGCCAGGGGGCAATGCTCGCGACCCAGTCCGTTGACGTAGGGGCCATCTCCCAGCCGGGGAGGTCGAGGTCGTCGGCGAGTTGCGCGACTTTGGGATCGTAGCTGAGGGCAAAGCACCGACAGCCTTCTGCTGCGGCCATGATCAGGGCGTGGAGGCGCATGGCGATCGCGAGTTCAACGCCACGAAAAATTCCCTTGAGCTGCTGCGGATGCCCGATGGTGAGCACCTGACTCGGCCCCGGCAACCGATGTTGGATGGCCTGGGCGATCGCCAGATCTTTACTGGGCTGAAAAGGTACCAACAGCACACAGGTTTGGGTGGCCTGCTGAAAATTGACCAGTGCTTGGGTCAAGTGTGTGAGGCGTTCGCTGGTGAGCCAAGGATGCGATCTCAGGGCCACGGCAATGCGTGGCGCGGGCAGATCTGCCAGTCCCTCTACGGGTTGAGATGCCAACGCCCACACGGGATCGGGGGCCAGCCAGCCCTCAATCTTCCACTGGGCGATGAGTTCCGCAGAGGCGCGATCGCGCACCGAAACTGCTGTGCAGCGCTGCAACACCCATCGCGTCAGCCAGCGCGTCCACCCCCGCCGCAGTGGGCCAACCCCTTGGGCCCAGGCAATGGTCTTGAGGCCCATGAGTTGCGCGATCGCCATCAGCCCGCCGTAGTAAACCGGGTTGAGTGCGCTGGTGGCGTCTTGCATGAGGCTGCCGCCCCCCCAAATAAAGACCTGCGATCGCCGCAGCGCCCCAAATACTGCACGGGTGGACTTCCTCGGTACTGCCTCCACGCCATAGCGCTGCTGGGTTTCCGCTGGGTTGCCCGACAGCACAATCGGCGTCACGTCCTTGGGCAACAGTTGTAGCAGCGAGGCCAACAGCGCCTCATCGCCGCCATTGCCCATGCCGTAGTAGCCACACAACACTGCCCGCATCACCACCTATCCCGCTGAAACGTACCTTCTACAATACTCAATGGCGGCAGCCTCTGCGGAATGGGAGCCGAGTCCTGGCTTGCCTTGACCGGACTTGCACCATGACGGATGCTGGCAGAACGTGAGATCGCGACGATGAGGTGTATCGAAATGAATGCATTGTCAGTTCCCACCTGGATTGTCCACATCACCAGCGTTGCCGAGTGGATCGCTGCGATCTGGTTTGTTTGGCTCTATGCCGAAGTGAGTGGACGGCTGGCATGGCGCGCCCTTTCCTTTGGCATGTTGCCCGCCCTCGTCAGCGCCATGTGTGCCTGCACTTGGCACTTTTTTGACAACGCCCCCGCCCTGTCATGGCTGGTTACCCTTCAGGCGGCGATGACCGTCATCGGCAATTGCACCGCCTGCGCTGCCGCCTGGTGGATTTGGCGACAGGCCCAACCCTCTGAAAACTAAAACTGAGCCTGTTCCCCTCACGCCGTCGCAACGTTTGCCGGCGCCGCTGAGTTCGAGAATGCCCGCTCCGATCCCCCTCACCCGTTCCTGGCGGTAGAGGGTGCCTCGTTCAGCCCTCCTCCCTGGAAGCAGGATTGGGATGCGGGAAAATATTCTGTCGAGTCGCAGTGCCTGTTTTCCCTATCAAGTCCCAGGCGTACAGCCGCCGGTGATTTTGTCAAGCTTTTGACAAGTTTGTGTGGACTTTTCCGAAAGCGGACAGAAATCCCCGTAAAAGAGAGACAGATCGTGGCTGTCTTGCCCCCAGTCGGCGCGATCGCGGCAGATTCACCCCCCATCCCCCGCCCAACGAGTCTCTGTCAATCCTGGATTGACCGGCGACGAAATCCAAACAGTCAGATCGGGCTGAATTTTGAAGGGCTTCAATCCGCCACAATATCCCCGATGGAGGATTCGACGATTTCCATCCGATGGGCTAAGGCTGCCTTGCATGGTTTGCCAAGACCGCAAACCACGCAAGGCTGTGGCTCAAGCGACAAATGGGTGCAAAAGCCCAGGGTTCTCTCGTAGAGCACAGCGCGACAACCTCGCGTGATAGCACCGATATTGGAGAACGGGCACGGCATTATGTAGCGTTTTGACCTTTGCGTCATTCCATCCCGACTCATGGCAGACATGACTGGTATTTGGCTAGGCACCTATTGGCAATGGGGACAACCCACCCGGTTTGAGGCCAGCCTTGTGCAGGGCGGCAACACTTTAGATGGTCGTATCCTTGACGATGGTTACCTTGGCGAAGCGTGCCTCAGCGGACAGCTCGACGGCGTGCAGGTTGAGTTTACCAAGCGATATTTCACAACCTCCCCCAGCCCGATTTGCTACACGGGTATTTTGTCTGAGGATGGCACCTACGTGCGGGGGCATTGGCAAATTGGCCCCTTTGATTCTGGAACCTGGGAGGCATATCGCGCTTCGGATCTCATGGTGGCGCGGTTTAACGACGCGGCTGCCACCTCTTCCTCAAATGGCGAGTACTCGGCGGCATAAGTCTCGATGCCGACCTTGCTCTCATCCCTCGGCCCCGGCTCCTAGAACTACGTCAGTTCGGTTAAGCTATTGGCCAGTCTTTTCCCCTCCTGGGGAGGGGCGTCCGCAGGACGGGGTGGTTGAAACCCTTGGGCCAACCCACCCCTGGCCTCTCCGAGGAGGGAAAGTCCTCTGGCAATAGATCAATCTTGCACAATTGACGACTTATCCCGAACTCTGGTGAAAACTGAGAGAGGCACTTAGGGAGAGGGCCAATGGGTGAGCCAACTTCCGCCGAGCCGCACTCATTCAATCGGGCCTGTCAAAGGTCTGGAAAAGAAGGGTCGGCAATGGGCGTGCGCAACGGCCTGGAGTCGAAAGTAAAATTCTGAAGGCTGGGGCTCGGGGACGAACTGTCGAATCGGGCCAGAGGAATGGGTGAAGTCTCCGCTGCTGAGGTGTAGCGCAGCGGGTAAGGTTGGGGCATTGGGTGGCGTGGTGGAGGATTCTGCGATCGCAGGGCTAGATGCTGCCAACGACTCAGATGCGCGCTCGCCCGCTTCTTCTGTTGAAGCATGGGCGGGGGGGGCGGGCTCTGGCGCGATCGCCGCAGGTTCTAGCGGCAAGGGTGGCGAGATGGTTGGATCTGCGATCGCGGCGGCTGAGGATTCCACCTCACTGGCTTCATCATCAGACTTCAACGCATCTGATAGCGGCACCTCCTGGGGCGTTAGCAGCTCAGACGGGCGAGCCGGGCTCATGCGCGCATACTTGCTTGCACTGGGATCAACCGGGCCAAACACAACCCGCTCAAAATCGTGGTTAAAGTGCCGTAGGGGGTGACCACAGCGCTTCCACATGCGGAGGATTTGCTCAACCGAAAATGCTTTGTAACGGCCCTGATACAGTGCTTCTACCACTGCTGCACGAATCCAACTGGGTTCGGCGTCGAGGGTCTGTTGCCACAGCGCCACCAATTCTGTTGGGCGATAGCCCCCGAGATCAAAGCTATATTCCTTGAGCAGCAAAGAGGCTTGCTCAGCATCACGGTCTTGACTGTTGGGTGGGGTCATAGCCATAGCCCACGAAAATGCCAGACATCTTGCGGTTTCGACGACCCCAGATGCAACTGCATCTTAGCGAACCTCCTTCAGTCGGGAAACATTCGTTCGTTAGAGATTTATTGTTAAATGCTGACGGTGGGGGAGATGGGTAAGGGTGAAACGGGACTGGGTTGAGGGGGTCGCTCAGGAGCGGGCGATCGCGGTGGTGCGAGCGACGGATGTGGCTTTGGGGCTGGCAATGGCGTCGGCGGTGGCGGCGGGTGGTTTTCGGCTGATTGAGGTGACGTGGACAAGCCAGGATCCGGTGGGGTTGGTGATAGCCCTGCGGCACCACCTGCCCCACTGCCAGATTGGGGCAGGGACGTTGTGTACTCCGACGGCGGTGGCAGAGGCGATCGCGGCGGAGGCGCAGTTTTGCTTCATGCCCCACACCACGGTTAGGCTGATCCGGGTGCTGACGGAGGCTGGGATTCCGGCGATTCCTGGCGCACTCACGCCCACGGAAATCATCACCGCCTGGCAGGCGGGCGCGAGTGCAGTCAAGGTGTTTCCGATTCAGGCGGTGGGGGGGGCAGCCTATGTGCGGCATCTGCGGGGGCCACTGGGGCACATTCCGCTGATTCCAACTGGGGGCGTATCTCTCGAAAATGGTCGATCGCTGATCGAAGCTGGCGCGATCGCGGTGGGCCTGTCCACGGCATTGTTTCCGCCCGCTGCGATCGCGACCCAAGATTGGGCTGCCATCACCCGCCGGGCTGCCCAGATTCTCGACATCTTGCGATCGCCAGCCCCTGATTCCCACGCCCTGCCAGACCACGATCTGGGACTCCCGGATGTCTGAAGGGGGCACGAGGGTTGGGGTTAAACCCCGGCTCTGGGTTCCTGATTTCTTGGGGCTATCATCAACTTAATTTAGAGTCCTGATCACGGCTGAGGTAAAGCCCCTAGCACTGTGGTGAGGGCGGCGTGGGAATCCCACCTGGGCAAACGTTTCAGCCTCAATGGATGACGCGCCCTAGGCCACGGCCTTGAGCTTGCCCTTGGCTTCCCGGCGCAGTTGCGACGAAATGCGAAAGAGTTCTTGCCCCGTGTGAAGGTAAGTTTCCTCGTAGCAGGTGGTGTAGCGTTCCATTTCTTCGATGCCGTCTTCAATCTGGTTGAGGCAGTGATAAAGGCTGGCTGCGACACCAGCTGCATTAGCCGGATTGGGCATCGACTGGAAGCGCCCCTGGGCTTTTTCCAGTGTGGTGCGGCAGTCTTCGAGGTAGGTTTGAAAACTCTCCATCAGCTCGTCGTCAAAGGGGTCGGCGGAGAGGGCGCGAAGCTCGCCCTTGAGCGGGTTCAGGATTTGGGCGATGAAGCGATCGACGGGGTTATAAACATGGCGCAACCAGTCTGCCAGTTCTGCATCCGCCGCTTGGGAGGCATGGCGGCGGCGCTGGTAGCTTTCCTGCGATCGCACGGTGCGCTCAACGCGATTGTCCAAGTGTTGCTCGGAGGTAAACCCCGCCCGCTGGACGCGGCGGTGGCGATCGTAGGTAGAACGCAACGCTGGATCGCCTAAGACTTCGTAGGCGGCGTTGATGCGGCTGATGCGCTCATGGCCTGAAGCCTGGGTCTGGCGATCGGGATGAAATTGTTTGGCAAGCTTGCGATAGGCTTGCTTGATTTCAGACTGGGTTGCGGTTTCGGCAACTTGTAGGGTCTGATAATGGTCATCCTTGGTCATGGAAGCGTCCTAACACGGCGGCGGCGGCCTGAATTTCACGGGCCTAGCGAATGTGGGATAAGGCGGTGCTTTCCCGCTGTTTTTTTTATTGTGAGAGGGAAGGATTCTCCTGCCAAGGTCATTGCTGGGGAGGGAGACGCGATCGCGGCCTATCCAGTGTGGTTTTTTCCCCGGTATGATCCCCGCAGAGGGTTAGGCGCATCCGCTCGTCTCTGCCCGTCACGGCCAGACCGTATATTCCCAGACCGTTGTGCAACGGTATTCATAAAACGTGCTTCACAGGTTGACTATGATTTCTGCCCCTTCTCCAGACACCCCAAGTTCCCAGCGGCGGGTGAGTCGTCGCGCGCTGTGGGGCGCGATCGCATGGGTGGCGATTATCAGCGGTATCGCCTTTTTTTGGGGGCTTGCCAGCACGGGCTTGGTGGATGAAACCGAGCCGCTGTTTGCGGAAGCTGCCCGCCAGATGTACGAGACGGGGGACTGGATCACGCCCTACTTCAACGGTGTGCCGCGTTTTGATAAGCCGCCGCTGGTCTACTGGTTGATGGCGATCGGGTTCCATCTCTTTGGGGTGGGGGAATGGGCGGTACGGCTGCCGTCGGCCCTGTCGGGGGCGGCATTGGTGGGGATGGGGTTCTACACCTTGCAGCGGTTTGGGTTTTCTCGCCCAGAATTTGCGATCGCCGCTACCGAGACGACCGACCCCGCACTGGGTGAAGCCCCTGGGCAAACCCTCCCCCGCAGCAGTCGCCAGAACCTGATGTGGTCGGCGTTGATCGGTTCTGCCCTCATCGCCTTGCATCCCGAAACCCTGGTGTGGGGGCGCACGGGCGTTTCTGACATGCTGCTGTCCGGGTGCATGGGCACGGCGCTTTTTGCCTTTTTTCTCGGCTACGCCCAGCCAGAATTTCCCCGCCGTCAGCGCAACTGGTATCTCATGTCCTATGGCCTCACGGCCCTTGCCGTACTGGCCAAAGGCCCGGTGGGGGTAGTGCTCCCCGGTTTGATTATTCTCAGCTTTCGCACATATCTAGGTCAGTGGCGCACGATGTGGCGCGACATGCACCTGGTGAAGGGGGCTATCCTGTTTCTCGCCATCACGGTGCCCTGGTATGTGCTGGTGATTGCGGCGAATGGCGAGGCGTATATTGAGTCGTTCTTTGGCTACCACAACTTCGATCGCTTTACGAGTGTGGTCAATGGTCACGCGGCCCCTTGGTATTTCTACTTTTTGGTGGTCGCGGTCGGGTTTTTGCCGTGGTCGCCGCTGCTGCCCTGGGCGATCGCGCGGCTGCGTCCCTGGGCTCCGCGCTATTGGCAGCGGCAGCCCCCCAGGGCTCACCTGGGCCTGTTTGCCTTAACTTGGTTTGTGGTGATCTTCGGGTTTTTTACCGTCGCGGTGACCAAGCTGCCGAGCTACGTGCTCCCTTTGATGCCCGCTGCGGCCATTGTGGTGGCCCTGGGCTGGAGCGATCGTATGACGCCCGTTCCCCATTCGCCCAAGGTGGGATGGGGCTATGGGGTGAGCCTGGGCGGAAATCTGGCGATTTTCGTAGTGCTCGCGATCGCGGCCCTGTATAGCCCCAACTGGATGGGAAATGATCCCGCCATGCCAGATCTGCCCAATCGCGTGCGCGAGTCGGGGATCATGCTGTGGGCGGCGGTGATTTGGGGGGCCGCGCTGGTGAGCGCGATCGCGGCACTGGTGATGGGTCGGAGTCGCTGGCTATGGAGCATCAACCTGGTGGCCTTTGTGGCCTTTGTGGTGGTGTCGATTGTGCCTGCTTATCAGCTTGCGGATGAGGTGCGCCAGCTTCCCCTGCGCCAAATTGCCGCCACGGCGGTGAGTGAGCAGGCTCCCGGCGAAGCGCTGTATATGGTGGGGTTCATGAAGCCGACCCTGGTGTTTTATACCCAGCAGCCGGTGATTTATTTGGAGTCACCCCGGGTGTTGCGGGCTGCCGTGATGGCCTCAGTGGCGAATTCTGCCCTGGTGGTGGGCACCCCAGAAGAAATCGCCGCGATCGCGTGGCCGATAGAGCAGCAAGTGCCCCTGCTGGAAACGCCGACTTATGTGTTGGTGCGGCTCATGAAATCGGTGTCCTAAAGCATAGATGTTGCTGGGCAATGGCGCGATCGCAGAAGGTTTAGATCGTCGTGGATAAGACAACCCTCAAACGTTTGCTGATTGGCGACTTCACCTGGGTTCGCCTGTTGCGCTCGGTGCTGCTGATCTATGGCTTTTTTGCTGCCTACGTGTTCTTTCGAGCGGATCACATGATTTTCTTGCCGCCCACCGCTAGCTATGGCGAAAGCGACGAGGTGTTGAGGATCCCCGTTACCAAGGAGGCCGCGATCGCGGCCCTGCACTTGCCCAACGAGGACGCCCGGTACACGGTGTTGTTTATCCACGGCAATCCAGAGGATTTGGGCGATATTCGACCGTTTCTTGAGACGCTGCATCAGTGGGGATTCAGCGTTTTTGCCTATGACTATCGCGGCTATGGCCTGAGCGATGGTCGCCCCAGCGAGCGCAACGCCTATCAAGATGTTGAAGCGGCCTACCACTATCTGACGACGCAGCTTCAGGTCTCGCCGGACACGGTTTTGGTCTACGGTCGGTCGGTGGGGGGCGGTTCGGCGACCTATCTCGCCGCCCGGCACCCCGTCGGCGGCGTGATTTTGGAAAGCACCTTTACCTCGGTGTTTCGGGTGGTGGTGCCATTTCCCCTGCTGCCCTTCGACAAGTTTCCCAATCGCCGTCGCATGGACGAAATTGCGGTGCCTGTGCTGGTCATGCATGGTCAAGCGGATCAGACTATCCCTATTTCCCACGGTCAGCGCCTGTATGAGGCGGCAGCTGCGCCAAAACTGTCTCTGTGGATTCCAGAGGCAGATCACAATGACTTTGCCGCTGTGGCGGGCGATCGCCTGCACATCGCACTGCTGGAGTTTCAGGATCAGGTGACGGCCAACGGGCGATCGCAGCAGCAATATGAAGTCCTGCTAATCACCCGCAATAACGATGCCAACTCTGTAAAGGTTCCAGGAATTCCATTTATGGTTAAGCAACCGGACTTGATATAACACCGAGATTACAGCGCATCCATAGACTCCGGCTCCGCTGGAGCAATCTCGCGGGCGAAGGTGAATCGTCATGGCCGTATGAAGCTCGATAATTCTGTATTAAAAGCAATTAAGAATACTGATGCTGGATGCGATCACGGAGTTAATCCCAATTCTCTGAAGCAGGACAACAAGACCGGTCTCTTCAAGGGCCCTCTCCTACGATTGGGCTATCCCTTACACAAAGGTTGCTGTATCGCTTTCCAGTCAGGGGCTTCGGAGAGCGGTTGTGGCAGTTGTTAGGGCTGTAAAACCTCACCTAACCTCTCCTTGCCAAGGAAGAGGAACTGGATGGGGAACCGCTCCTCACGCTCCTTGATTTGATAAATTTTTGTCGAAATGCGTTGATCCGGGTTGTGTTTAGTCTCGGGGAAAACGTCGATGTGTCAATTCTCAATGAGGGTTGATTCCGGGTCGCTTGCTTTGATTTTGGCGGACAAACTTTGTGCAACGAAGTGTTGCGCAGCCGGGGGTCAACTTCAAGTATTTCTAAGACTTTGGCCCATCGGTAATGTCTGCTCCCTAGGATAAAAGTGTCAGCCCTCAATGCGGGAGGCCGTTATGGACAGAACTTTACTCGCCCTTGTGGTTCTGAGCGTAGGATTGCTTGCCCTTCAAGCGCCTCACATGACGTTGGCTGTCGCGATGGTGATTGTGCTCTCTGCGATCGCGATCCGAGGATCCTGGGCCATCCTCCAGTCCCTCAGCCCAAAGCCCGCCCCCCAGCGCATTGACTAGCGTGGTGCGGATCCGCTAGAGCACTTAGCCCCTCAACCGTGCGCAGGTTGAGCGGTTGTCCTGCCAATTGTTCCCAGTGCCAAATTCATCCACAGGCTCCTGAGTACCTAGAGTGATAGATTTCCGTGATTCAACGGTTCTGCCCAGGTTGGTGGGATGGGGCAAGTGTCTCGGTTGCGTCCCTAAAGCCACTCAAAAATTGCGGCTCCCCAGGTGAGCCCGGCTCCGAACCCAGAAGAGGCGATTAAATCCCCAGCCTTGACTCGTCCATCGCGCACCGCTTCATCCAGTGCGATGGGGATGGAGGCCGCAGAGGTATTGCCATAACGGGCCATGTTGCTGATTACCCGTTCTGAGGGGATGTTCAAGCGCTCAGCGACGGCATCTAGAATGCGCTGGTTAGCCTGGTGTAGCAGCAGCCAATCCACATCAGCAGTGCTCAGCCCGGCGCGAAAGAGCGCTTTTTCAATGACTTCAGGAACGCGCTTGACGGCAAAGCGATACACCTCTTTGCCATTCATGGTAACGGGTTGAAAAGTGCCCTTTTGAACCATTTTGCCAGGAATCAGTTCCTGGGACTCGGCGGCGTAGGACAGGTTGAGGCAGGCGTTCATGGAGCCATCGCTGCGGAGCTCAAAACCTCGGAGGCGATCGCGATCGCTGGCCTTGAGTACCACTGCGCCCGCCCCATCCCCAAACAACACACAGGTACGGCGATCGCTCCAATCCGTCCAGCGCGATAGCGCATCTGCCCCAATCACCAACACCGTTTTGAATGTTCCAGTGCGCAGATACTGGGCCGCCGTTGCCAAGGCAAACACAAATCCAGAACAGGCTGCCGTTAGATCAAAGGCTGCCGCTTGGGTCGCCCCCAGCGCTGCTTGCACCTGCGTCGCACTCCCAAACAAATCATCCGGCGTGGAGGTCGCCAAAATGATCAGCTCAACGCTGGCGGCCTCCGTACTGGCCATATTGAGCGCTTCCTGGGCTGCCGTGGTGGCCAGACTCGTCAACGAGCCCTCTTGGAGCACATGGCGTTGTTGAATCCCCGTGCGTGTGGTGATCCACTCGTCTGAGGTTTCCACAACCTGGCTTAGCTCAGCATTGCTCAGCGTGATCGACGGCTTTGCCGAACCCACTCCGACAAGCGAAACCCCTGTCTGCATCTGTTGCACGCTTAATCTCCATCTGCCGTGGGCATGGCAACCCGTTGATACTGAGCCTGAATTCGCTCAAGCACCTGGTGATCCACGGCTTCTTTTGCAAGTCGAATGGCATTAAACACGGACGGCGCTTGAGAACTTCCGTGGCTGATCACAGAAATTCCGGCAACTCCAAGCAGCAGGGCTCCGCCGTGTTCAGCATGATCAATTCGCTGCTTGATGCGCCGCAGGTTGTTTTTGAGAACCAGAGTGCCTACCTTGCCGCGCACCCCTTGGGGAAGCTCCTCTCGCAGAATCTGCAAGATGGATTCTCCAACGGCCTCTGCAAATTTCAGCAAAACATTGCCGACAAAGCCGTCACACACCACAACGTCAAAATGACCGGAGAGCACATCTCGTCCCTCAGCATTCCCAACAAAGGGAACGATGGGGTTCTCATCGAGCAGTTGATGGGCCCGAATCGCAGCTTCATTACCCTTGCTGGGCTCTTCGCCGATGTTGAGCAACCCAACCTTGGGTGATTCGACCCCCAAGACGTATTGGGAATAAATGGTACCCATCACGGCAAACTGCTCTAAGAATTTCGGACGACAGTCTACATTTGCCCCAACATCGAGGATGAGGACAGACTTGCCAGCCATCACGGTGGGAAAGACGGCCCCGATTGCGGGGCGATCAATTCCTTTCAGACGACCTAGGCGCAGTAGGGCTGCGGCCATCGCCGCTCCCGAGTGCCCGGCAGACACCACCGCATCGGCCCGTTTGCGCTTCACCAAATCCATCGACACGTTGATCGAGGCTTTCGGCTTGCGACGCAGGGCGCTCAGCGGCTCTTCGTGCATTTCGACTGTTCCCTCAGCGGGCACAATCTCAATCTGGTCGAGATTCTCTATCTGTGATGTCGAGGCTCGAATCTGGTCGGGGTCGCCCACCAGCAGAATCTCGACATCAAGTTCGGCCTTGGCTCTAATGGCACCAGCCACAATCTCGGCAGGCGCATGATCGCCACCCATCGCATCTATGGCGATTCGTGCCCGAGTCGCTACCATGAACTAAATTCTGTGAAAACTTAGAAGATTCTAGCAGACTACTCTTCGCCCGGTTCTACGATCCGCTGAAAGAGGTAGCCCGTACCCCGCGCAGTGAGGATTAATTCTGGGTTGCTGGGATCTTCCTCTAGTTTGGCTCGCAGCCGTGAAATGTGAACATCCACAACGCGGGTATCGACGTGACGCTCAGGGGTGTAACCCCAAACCTCTTGGAGAATTTCGGCCCGAGAGAAGGGCTCGCCCGAGCGGCTAACCAACAGCTCAAGCAAGCTAAATTCCATGCCCGTGAGCCGGATGCGCTCGTCACCCTTGTAGACTTGGCGCTTGTTGGTGTCGATGCGGATGGTGTTGATGGTGATGACCCCAGAGCTAGGGATGCTGGTGGAGTGACTCTTATCCACCCGTCGCAGCACAGACCGAATGCGGGCTTCTAGCTCTTTGGGAGAGAAGGGTTTGACGACGTAGTCATCGGCTCCTAGCTCAAGCCCGGTGATGCGATCGGCAACATCTCCGAGGGCCGTCAGCATGATGATGGGAATGTCGGACTCTTTGCGGAGTTCTTGGCAAACCCCATAACCGTCGAGCTTGGGCATCATCACGTCTAGAACGACGAGATCTGGATGGGCTGAGCGAAAGGTCTCTAGGGCTTCTTCTCCGTCAGCGGCGGTGACAACGTCGTAGCCAATCATGGAGAGGCGAGTCTCAAGAATGCGTCGAATACTCGCTTCGTCGTCTACAACCAAAATCTTCTCTTTCGTGCTATCCAAGGGGGGTGCCTCTCCTTATGAGATCACGTCACACTACAAAATAAACTTAATCTACTGTGATTAACTTTTAATGTTCGATATTAAGAGATTGTAGGTCATTGTATTCAGTTTCGAGGATTTCTGAACGTTGGCCGATGGGGCTTCCAGTTTTTTTTAGGTTTATCGGATGATCGAAAGTTTGTTAAGACAAATGAAGGCTGTCGGAAGGTTAAATTTTAAATCAGAAATTGCTCATTTTCACCGAATTTGATTCGGTTGAAAGGAATTGATCCCGATCGCGGTAAATCCGATTGCGATCGCGAGCAACCCTGGGTCAAGGCAGGATGGGGAAGCGCAATGCCCAAGTCGCGTTCGGTTTATGTGTGCAATGGTTGTGGTGCGGAATCGTCGCAATACTTTGGGCGATGCCCTGTGTGCGGCAGTTGGAATACCTTGGTTGAGCAGGTGGCAACGCCGCCAGCGATGGCGAGTGCGGGCAGTCGTAGCCGTCGCGATCGCGCTAAATCATCTGCGCCGGATAAACAACCGCAGCCTCGTCTAGCCCGCACGCTGGCGCAGCTTGAGGATCGTCCCCAGGCGCGTCGCCCCTCGGGGTATGGAGAACTGGATCGCGTCTTGGGTGGGGGGATTGTGCCTGGTTCCCTCGTTTTGGTCGGGGGCGATCCGGGGATTGGGAAATCGACGCTGCTGCTGCAAGTGGCGAACTACTTGGCGGGCCATACGCGGGTGCTCTACGTGTGTGCAGAGGAATCGGGACAGCAGGTGAAGCTGCGATCGCAACGATTGGGGATTGTGCCTGCCATGCCGGAACCGCCGACATCGCGATCGCAGCGTCGGAAGACGGAAGACCCGCCCTCGCCGTCGAATGCGGAAGCGGGCGAGATTGCTGGGAATGGAGCGATGGGGGCGAGGGGGTTGTATCTTTTGCCAGAAATTGACCTCGACGTGATTTTGATGGAGTTGGAGTCTCTGCATCCGTCGATCGCGGTGATCGACAGCATTCAAGCCCTGTATTACGGGGAACTGACCTCCGCCCCCGGTTCAGTATCTCAGGTGCGGGAGTGTACGTCGGCGTTGATGCAGTTGGCAAAGCGTGAAGATATCACCCTCTTTATCGTCGGCCATGTGACGAAGGAGGGCGCGATCGCGGGGCCTAAGGTCTTGGAGCACCTTGTGGATACGGTGCTGTATTTTGAAGGCGATCGCTTTGCCAGTCATCGGCTGCTGCGATCGGTGAAAAATCGTTTTGGGGCAACCCACGAGCTGGGCGTCTTCGAGATGGTGGATCAAGGGCTCCGCGAGGTGCAAAACCCATCGGAGCTGTTTTTGGGCAATCGCGATGAAGCTGTACCGGGGATCGCCACCATCGTCGCCTGTGAGGGCACCCGGCCCTTGGTGGTCGAGCTGCAATCCCTTGTAAGCCCGACCAGCTACAGCTCGCCCCGCCGCTCCGCTACGGGGATCGAGTTTAATCGACTGCTGCAAATCTTAGCCGTCCTGGAAAAACGAGTCGGCATTCCGTTGTCTAAGCTGGATGCTTATGTGGCGTCCTCGGGCGGGCTGAATGTGGGTGAACCGGCGGCGGATTTGGGGATCGCGATCGCGGTGGCCGCCAGCTTTCGCGACCGCGTCGTTGATCCCTACACTGTCCTGATTGGGGAAGTTGGCCTAGGCGGGCAGGTGCGTCCTGTGTCCCAGCTTGATCTCCGGCTTAAGGAAGCGGCAAAGTTAGGTTTCAAACGCGCGATCGTGCCCAAAGGGCAAGGGGTCGATAGCTCGCTAGAGGTCGTGCCTGTGGGACGGGTGATGGATGCGATCGCCCTTGCATTGGGCGGTACGTCCTAGGTTGCATCATCCCTTCCCTGCGCCGTAATGTCGGGTCTCAAGGTTCAGGGGAAGAGCTTGTCCTGCCCACCACCCCGCTACCGGACTCACGGCGCAGGAAACAGGTAGATCACTTCACTGTTTTGCCCGACATCGAACTGTGCGCCAAACTCGCGGGCGCGATCGTCCAAAAACTGCTGGGCTTCCTCTGCTGGAAGATCCGCTTCGCGGGCCAGTTGAAACACCGTCACTCGGCCTTGATTAGCGTCTACAAGATGATAGAACACGGTTTTGATCGCCTCGTGGCGGGTTTCCAGTGCTGCGGATACTCGCTGGCGATGGCTGACATGCAAATCGCGCCAGAGTCATCCTCCTAGGGCCAGGGGTGGGCTACCCAATACCAAGAGCCCCAAAGAAATGTCTGTTTTTTCTCGTTGATCCGCTTCTGGATCCAATAGCGTTGCTAGGGTTACCGCACCAAACAGGATGACAAAAAAGGCGCAAAAACCAATCGTGACCTTATTTGCAGAACCGCATGGGAGATGGGAAAGGATAAAGAAACAATTCTGAGCGGAAGGCGAGGGAGACCCCAGCGTCCGCCTGATCCGCTGAGTCCTGATGGGAGAATGCTCACAGATGCGACACGATGACAACTTGATACCCTGACTGCCTGACACAAGTGCCTCAAAGCATTGATATTCAGTTGTTTCACATCTGGAGCTGGAATCTCGAACTCTAGGGCTGAAAGCCTTGGGTTAAAGTCCTTTTGCGTATAGACTCTCAACGAAAAATCTAGGATTTCCAGAGATGTGTCAGGTAAACAGCTTGATACCTCCGATGGATTGGGGGATGGGTTTGGGCTGGGTTTAGCGCTAGCCGTTGCTGCGGCCTTTGGTCTTTATGGAAGGTGTTTTGGCCGATCGCGCAGGCTTGGATCGGGGGGGGCTCTCTCGGCGCGATCGCACCATCGGACGATGTTCTGCAATGGGCAAGGTGAAGTGAAACTGGCTACCGCGTTCCTTTCCCTCGGAGGTGGCCCAAATATGGCCGCCTAGCCCTTCGATAATTTGCCGACACATGGCAAGACCCAGCCCAGTGCCCCCTGCCGAGCGTCGCAGGGCTCCTTCCTCTTGGTAGAAGCGATCAAAGACGGCTTCTAAGCGATAGGGTTCGATGCCGCGTCCTGTATCCGCGATGGTGACTTGGAGGGTTTCGGGGTTTAAGGCTCTGGCGAGAATCGTGATGGTGCCCGAGGGCGCGGTGAATTTACAAGCGTTGTCGAGCAGTTTGACGATGACCTCCACCAACCACTCGCCATCGGCCCGCACCATGGGCAGTGAGCTGGGTAGATCGACCTCAATGGTGGGGCACTGATCGCGATTGGTATAGCGGGCTTGGGTGCTGCTTAGGGCAAGGTCAATGCATTCGCCAATGGCGAGTGCTTCTAGGGTCCACTCAATTCGACCACTTTCGAGACGAGAGAGGGTGAGGAAGTCTTGCACCAGTTTGCGCATCCGCTCGGCGTCCTCTAGGGCAGATTGCAGCATGGTCTGCCGCAGCTCCTCCGGCATGTCGGGCTCGGTGGCGAGGCTTTCTAGGCAAACCTGGATGGTGGACAGGGGGGTGCGGAGTTCGTGGCCGGTAATGGCGATGAGGTTGCTGCGGGTGCGTTCTAGGGCTTCGAGCTGTTGGTTGAGGTCTTGGAGGTGGGCGTAGGCGTCGGCCTGGATGATGGCGACGCTGAGCTGGGCGGCGACGGCTTCGACGAGGGCGCGATCGTCCTCGCTCCATAGGTAAGGGGTGGCAGAACAATGGTGAAGCTCGATCATGCCGAGGAGTCGCCGTTGGTAGACCAACGGCACTAGGAGCCAGGCGCGAATCTGCCAGCGCTGGATGATGGCTGACAGGGGGGCGATCGCGGTCTGAAGTGAACTGGGAGGATCTTGGGTATCTACGATCGCAATGGTTTCGCGATCGCGGCGAATTTGGGACATTAAATCACTCTGCGCAATCGGCCACTCCTCGCCAACCAAGGACGCCACCTCCTCCACCTCGCGGTGCTCGTAGCGAATCTCGATGCTGGCCTCATCGTGGTGACACCGGTAGATCACACAGCGACAGGCCTGAAGCGCCTGCCCTAGTTCTGTGGTTGCGCCCTGAAAGATTTCCTCGGGATTGAGCGATCGACGAATCGCTGAGGTGATGGAGTTGACCAACCGTTCCCGACGTTCCTGGGCACTAATCGCCTTATACGCTTTAAGCAGCTTGTATTGCCCGGCTTGTAGGTAGGTTACGAGTCGCTGGGTGAAGGGATCTGCCCCCGAGCCTTCGGTCAACATAGGCTCATCCTCGGCTCGCAGGAAGCGGGCTTTGGCGATCGCGACTTTATCGTGCAATTCGGGCCGATAGCGCACAATGCGATCAAGCAACACCCGTGCGGCCCGCTGGCTTACCGCCGGATCCTGCGTCCAAATTCCTTCAAAACGGCGGGTTTGCTCGTGGGCGAGCCCGCCCGAGGTGCGCATGACCGGCGCTACGGGCGATCGCTCTCGACAAATTAGGCAGGCCCGGTAGGTTTCGTCGATCACCACCAGATGCCATTCCTGGGTCAGGGCATCGGCCTCATCGAAGGCGATCGTTTCGTAGCGATTCGAGGCGTTCTCAAACCCTGTCCCCGCTGCGGATAGGACATAGACCTGATTGGTGAGTTCTGAAATGCGCTGATAGCGGCTCGCCTCTTGGCGATAAAACCGCTCCTGCTGAAAACTCGCAATCACCAAAGGATTTTCCCCCAGTCCCGCCAGCACCTGATCTTCCATCGCGTGGGATAGGGCGGTGAGTGAGGTTTTGAAGAAAACTTGCGATCGCAGCTGAGGAAGCGCTCTCAGCAGTTCCTCCACAACAGAAGCCGAATTACTCATTGATGGAGTGGGGCAGCCTGAGCAGGAGAGAGTATCAACATGCCACCAAGATGTTCCACAAGCCTTTAAGGCCAATGCCCAAGACTGCTGAAACACTACGGCTAGCGACATCATACGCCGCGATCGGCGCTCAAATGGAGCCATCCGACGGGGATTAAGGATTTGTTACCTAGCGACAGGGCAGGTTGCCTTTTCCTCACCCCCTTCTGGCTAGGCGAAACGATAGCCAAGCCAGAAACACAAAGCAGGGCAAGGAATCGCTGCCCTGCCCTACCAAAAGACGAACGACGCACTCAACTGAAGTAGCGGCGCACTCAACTGAAGTAAGTACACCCCAGCATCGGAAGCCCTAGGAGAGGCTGCCCATATCGCTGGTGTCCTTCAGGAAGCCGCTGTAAGCTTCCATGCCGTGCTCGCCAATATCCAACCCCTTCATTTCTTCTTCGGGGGAGACTCGGATGCCCAGCGTTACCTTCAGCGCAGCCCAGAAGATGCTGGTTACAACCACAGTAAACAGGCCAATGGTGAGAATGCCCAGGATCTGAGCACCCAATTGAGCAAAGCCGCCACCAAAGAACAGACCGCTCTCGGTGTCGAACAGACCCACCGCCAAGGTGCCCCAGATGCCGCACACGAGGTGGACAGAGACTGCTCCCACGGGGTCATCAATTTTGATGCTGTCAAAAAAGCCGACGGAGAAGACGACGATGACACCAGCAATCAAACCGACGATCACCGCGCCAAGGTAGTTGACGCCAGCGCAGCCTGCGGTGATGCCCACCAAACCTGCCAGGATGCCATTGATAGTCATCGACAGATCGGGCTTGCCGCTCAGTACCCAAGCGGTGACAGTGGAAGACACTGCGCCCGCTGCTGCGGCCAAGCTAGTGGTCACAGCAATAAAGGGAACTGCGGAGCTGGCAGCCAGTTCAGAACCGGGGTTAAACCCGTACCAGCCTAACCAAAGGATGAGGCAGCCCAGCATGGCAATGCTCATGTTGTGGCCGGGAATCGCATTTACCTGGCCATCCTGGTATTTGCCAATCCGAGGTCCAAGGAAGGCCGCACCCATGAGGCCAGCCCAGCCACCGACGGAGTGAACCACCGTCGAACCCGCGAAGTCAGAGAAGCCTGCGGCTTCCAGCCAGCCATCATCACTCCAAACCCAGTGCCCGGTGATGGGGTAGGAAATCCCGGTCAGCAGGATGCTGAAAATCAAAAAGTCAACGTACTTGATGCGCTCAGCCACGGCACCGGACACGATGGTAGCCGCAGTGGCCGCAAAGGCCGCCTGGAACAAGAAGAACGTGTCAACGGTGAGGCCAGCGCCTTCTTCAAGGCCGTAGACCTCGGGTGCGCCGGTGAGGAACCAGCCCCCGCCCCCGATGAAGCCTGAACCGCTCCCAAACATGAAGGAGAAGCCGATGGCCCAGAAGGAAAGCAGGGCAAGGCCAAAGACGATCAGGTTTTTGGACAGAATGTTGACGGCGTTTTTCTGGCGACAGAAGCCTGCCTCTAACATGCCGAAGCCTGCGTTCATGAAGAACACGAGCACTGCGGCGACCAAAATCCAAATGTTGTCCAAAACGGTTTGGACATCCGCAGCGGAAATTTCTTCCTGGGCATTGGCTGCAACTCCCCAAGCGGCCACGATGACCACTGCAAGGGGCACGCAGGCTGCCCATGTCCAAGCGTTCCGCTTCCCAAAGAAAGACTGAATGGCCTCGGAGAACGGAGGCACATTCGTGCTCCAGAACGACGCCTTGGCGCGCCGCTTGTGAGCCCGTGAGCTCTTGCGTAAGACTGGTCTAGACATCTCGACAAACGTCCCTTCAACACATATTCAGACAGCGAACACAGCCTTATTTAGTCTCGCCGCGATCGCGGCTCTATAGTGCGATCGCGGCGTGCGAGGAGACTCCTGAGGCTTACCCAGGAAGACTTAGCAGACACACTGAGAGGTGGATGCCCCCAGCGACTCGTCGTTGGGCGGGCGCTGGATTGCCCCCAAGACCCAGTGATCTAGATTCCTACCCAGGGCAGATATCTGAACACCACGAGTAAGAACGATTCCACCAAGTCTAGGGGGGATGAGTTGTATCGACTGATACTTTTTGGGGTGTGCGATCGCAGGGCGAATGTGTTAAGCCGTGCTGTTTCCGTCCGGCTGTGGGTGTTTTGTGAGGATTTGTGTCGCAGGAAATTCCCCGCGCGTCCTCAATCGACGCCATTTGTGGGCGCTGGGCTGAGGAAGACTTTAATTTTCATCAATTTTCGTGAGAATCCTGCTGTCGGTGAAGGTTGAAGCGAATTTTGGCCGCTTTGGCAGGGATGACGTGGCGGGTGATCGCGGCATTTTCTGACCCTGGGCAAAAATCTGGATCCAGAGGCCGATAAAAATTGCTCGATTCAGTCACTGCTGGTCAGTCACTGCTGGTCAGTTATTGCTGGGTTGGATATGGTGCGGGGTGGGTGAAATTGCGAGCCAGGTCTTGATAGAGGGCGGTAAGTCGTTGCTGGTAGGTTGTGCTGCTGAAGGCTTCCACCGTGATGCGGGCATTGTTGCCCAGGGTTTGGGCGAGGGCAGGGTCATTCACGAGGGTGGCGATCGCGGCGGTAATTGAAGCCTGGTCTTGAGGATCTACCAAAATTCCGGTTTTCATCGGGAAAATGACCTCGGGAATGCCCCCAACCGCCGAGGCAATGACGGGCAGCCCCCAGCTCATGGCTTCTAAAATCGCCATCGGCAACCCCTCATTGAGGGATGGCAGGATGAAGGCATGGGCGCTCGCGAGCAGCGCTTGGGTGGCAGGGCGATCGAGCCAGCCGGGAAACTCGACGTGTTCCCGAATCCCCAAATCTGCCGCAAGCTGTTTTGCGGTTTCCACTTCGCCATCTCCGGCTACGGTGAGATGCACGGGAGCAGAACTGGTTTTCACGAAGTCGGCGACGGCGCGCAGCAGCAGAAACGTGCCTTTGCGATCGCCGATACGCCCCAGAAACACCAGGCGAAAGGGCGGCGGCGTTGGGCGGCGTTGGGCAGTGGGGTTAGGCGGAAGCTGGACGGGATTGTGGAACACACAGACGCGATCGCGGGGCATTGCCAGCGTTTTGGCATAATAATCGGCCCAGGATTCAGACAGTGCAATGAGGCGATCGCACCGCCCCAGCACCGCCCGCAAAACGTGCTGCACCCTGGCAGATTGGCCGTCATAAAATTCGCGAAACTCGGCTCCGTGGGTGTGGATGATGATTTTTTTGCGGGCCAAAGTCAGCAGCAGCACCAAAATTGCGACCCGCCCCACGCTGCCCCGTTCTGACATGTGGAGATGGGCGATCACGAAAGTGCGATCGCGCCAGATTGCTTCCCAACAGCGCCCCAGTGCCTGAGCAAAGATCCCCAGCCGATGACGCACGGAACCCTCATCATGGGTCGAAACGTGCTTCAGACAAACGCCCTCCAGCGCCATGTCCAGTAGCAGAGTTTGCACCGTGGCCATACCGCCCTGCTGAGTCAGGCTTGGCCCCAGGTGAATGACGGTGATCGGGTGAGACACATCAACGGCCATGAACGCCACTCCTAACGTGGAAAACGCCGATTCCCAAAGGGTTAGGGCGCAGGTTGTCCATACAGAATGCCCCGTCCCCCGGTGCCGATATACACGCGGCCGAAGTGGCGGCGATCGCCCTCCAGGTATTTCACGCTGCTAAGGGTTTGCTCGGCGGTGGCGAGATTGATCCACGTGGCGGCGGCGGCATCGCCTGGGAGCCCCAAGGCGTCGTCTGAGCGGAATAGCCCTTCGACACCCTTCACTCGCCCGGAGACAAACACCGTCGGGTGGGGTTGGCCCGGAGCGGCTTTGCCAAAGGTAAAGTCATTGACCTGGTCGATGTTGGCGATCGCCACAAAGGTGTCGCCCGCATCTCGAGAGCGGAGGAGTTGCCCCGCCGCCCGCAGCCACACCTCACCCCGCTGGCCCGGCACCGCCTTGACCGCGTGCTCGTAGGAATCGGGCAGGTTTTGCGCCGCAGCCTGCCAGGTTGCGCCTGCGTCTGTGCTGCGATATAGGGTGGCTTGGTTGGCGCGTTCAGTATATTTGTACAGATAAAACAGGGTGCCATCGACGCGATCGGACGCGATCGCCTGACTGGGGAACCAAAGCTGAAGCGTGGTACGGTTTGGGGCTCCGCTCACGGGTTGCCACGTGGCCCCACCATCCAGCGATCGATGGGGAAAGACATCCCCCTGAGGAGCCCACACAATCACCGGATAACCGTTAGGTTGCAGGGTTGCGGAGACGGCAACCTTGCCATTCACTGCCCCGGCTGGGGGCGCAGCAAAGGGAATCCAGGTGCGGCCATTGTCGGCGGAATAGGCCGCCCGGGTTTCGGCGCTGTCGGTGCGTCCACCGGGGCCGGGGGCACTGCCCACCCGTACCACAATGCTAGGATCCGCTTCGGAAAAATCGAGGCCCGTCGTATCTCCAAACGCGCCATTCTCGTAGGTCGCCTCGGGATGCTGGGCCAAGGTGTCATGGCGAAAGCCGTGCATATCGGCCACGCCGCTGAACAACGCTGCCCCACCCTCTACAGGCGGACTTTTGAGGACGAAGACCACCAGTTCCTCCAAATTTTCCATGTCTGCGCACCACTGGGAGGGGCGCTGGGTGATGTCGTCGGTGCGCAACACGCCGAAGCCGGTGGTCAGCCAAGCTTGGGTGGGGCGATCGCGGGGAATCGCGAGTCCCCCAGTCAGCGTGTAGAGGTGCCAGTCGGGCCACCAACGCACCGGCCAGGTTTGCAACGCTACTGTCCGCCAGCGTTTGCCACCGTTGCTGCTGCGGTGCAGCCCCTCGGGCGTGAGGGGATATTCCGCCACCAATAGCGTGCCGGGTTCGGCAGGGCTGGCGGCGATCGCCGAATAGTTTCGCCCAGCGCGCGGCGTCACCGATTCCCAACCCGCTGAGCCATAGCGCCAGACCGAGCCCTGCGGGTTCCCCTCCGTCGTAAAAAAGGTGACATACAGCCCCGCCGCAGTCACCACCGCCTGCTGTGGGTTCTGCTCTGGCCCTGGCCCATCGGTCAGCTTGTCCCAGGTTTGCCCGCCATCCTCGCTGCGATACACCCCCGCCCCAATCACCCCCGCATAAATCCGCTGAGATGCCTGCCCCCTAGCGCCCGAGGCCGGATCAAACACGACAAAGGCAATCCCTCCCGGAGCCGTCCCCACCGTCGGAAAGGTCGTCACCCGTTGCCAGGTCTGCGCGCCATCCGCGCTGCGATACAGCCCGTCCTGCCGCGACCCAAAATATAAAATCCGGCTGTCGTGGGGATCAACCGCCAACCGTTCCCCCGCCCAGCGCCATTCCCCATTGCCGTTCATGTACACTCGGTCGCCGTTGGCAGCCAGGAGCGGCACCTCTTGCCAAGTCTGGCCGCGATCGCGCGACTTCAATATCACGCCATTGCTCGCGGCATAGAGAACATCAGGCGACTGGGGATCAAGGGCAAGGCTCTCAATGCTGTAGCGATCGCCCCGCACCCCATCCAACAACTGCACCCAATTCCGCTGGTCAGCGCGCCACCGATAAATTCCGCCAACATCCGTACGCACATACACAAGGTCAGGCACCTGAGGGTGAGTCAGCACCCCCGTCACAAATCCCATCCCTCGAATGTCCACGTTCTGCCAGCGATACGCATCCTCCGGCACCGTCTGCCGAGTCCCAACCCCCAGCAAATCATCCGCAACAGAGCCAGCATCCACGAAAGCACTACAAGAGTCCACCGCTTGCAGGCCATGCCCACATCCCCCCACAACAACACCCAGCAGCAAAAACAACACGCCAGGCATTCGCCGACTGAAGACATTGCTCAGCATTAAGACCTCTCATCCAAAACCCGTCATCCCGTTCCCACAAAGCCAGTGAGCATCCCCACTCAGCCAGCACCATAAAAGCCTTCCTACGGGCGCGCAGCCCAATAGGACAGCGCATCCCTCAACAAACCAGCAATGCTTTCGACCTCCCCCTGCAACCTCACGCCACACCACGAACACAGACCCAGAACACGGCACAGCCGCGCAATCATGTTTGCCACCGCCTGAGCGCTCCCCAGTGCAGCGTGTCATGTGTACAAACTGTACCCATAGCAAGCATTTTCACGACTCCGGTCGGCCCCCCAGTTCCATGAACCTAGAAGCGAGTCAGACAGATACCCTTCCTCAGGGGAATAGCTTTATCAAGAGATGCGCAGTTTTGGGCACTCCATCTTAAAATCTCAGTGAAGATACGTAGGGATGCCGCTAAACGCATCAAAAAAGTGGTCTAATTTGCGTAGTTTCTTGGGTGGCTTCTCCAGAAAACCCGTTAAGCCCAAACCTCTGGTCTTAGCAAAACACAGGCACATCATCGCCTGGCCCATTTTGGAGATGCCCGGCGTTGCAAAACTCTTATCCACAACTCTCTCACGAGGGGGTTCAAGATCCTTCTGTCCTTCTGGTTATTGAGTGATATTTGGCACGTCTGAGAGATCTGAAAAATCAGAGCAATAGCCTACCTTAACCACTCAAGACCCAGGGCAATAGACGGCAGTTTCAACTTTCACTGCAGGATGAGTGACTTGGTAATACGCTCTAGCCAAGCACTATGCTGCTGCATTTAGCGTGACTGCCAACAGGTTCACGCCACCTTGTCATTCAAGAATTTGGACTGAGAGTACATTTATGCTGTCATCATCCGGTGCCCGCCTTCTATGGCAGTGATTGAGCAATAGCGATAAATTCATTTGCCTACTCCTGTGATTGTTTACCTAGAACTGGGCACTTTATACCCACGCCTCTATATTCTTAGCTATCTCCCCCGAGGTCACATCGTAGTGTCTGAGGTGACAACTTTGACGACGCAGAACCTCTCGACGAATCTGCGAGTACTTGAACACTTGCAGCAGCGGCAAGATTATTTCAACATGGTCTTCTGCTTAGCCCCTTAGGGGGACTGAGACGGAATTCTTTTTACTAGGCTCACTTGCTTCATCTCCCAAGCGTGACGATGAAGCAGGCTTGAAGTCAGTCACCTTTCAATACATCAGTCGAAAATTAGGGTTCGAAACTCAGAAAATTTTCACGACTTTAATTCATGGTTCAAGCTTTTTGAATCTTGCAATCACTAGCATCTTGATTCTTTTCAGCTCAGCTTCTATTTCCCATGCGGATAAGCTGTGGTTCTACACTTTATTTATCTTTCACTTTGCTTCGATGTCTTCACACGATTAGGTATTTCACTCGATGCAGAATTTAAGTTTTGGCATAATTACCCCTAGCTATACACCGGATTATGAAAGATGTTGCCTGCTTCACCAAAGCATCAGATCTTTTGTTTCATCACCCTACACACATTACATTGTTGTTGCCCAAAGCGACTTTCAACTATTCAAGGGTTTGGCCAATGAGACAACTAAGGTTTTAGTGGTCGAATCAATACTCCCGAGGTGGATTAAAAGAGAGCCGATTTTCAAGAAAGTTTGGATTAGCTTAAAGGGGCTGCCCATTCGAAATTGGCTACTGCAACAGATTGTTAAAATTGCAACCGCTCAATTCATTCCTGAGGAATTGATTATCTTTGCAGACTCAGATGTCGCCTTCGTAAAACCATATAACCTCAGCAACCTATTACAACAAGATCAGCTCAGGCTTTACTGTGATCCAATTGGGAACCCAATGCAAAAGCAGATGCATCAAAAGTGGCATGAGTCTGCTGCAAAGTTATTAGATGTGGAGGTTGACCCCCAAATTCCAGACTTTATCGGACAGGTCATGACTTGGAGGCGTTCTAACGTCATCTCCCTCTGCAAACGGATCGAGGAGGTTACTGGAAAGAGCTGGATTAACGCGATCGCAAATACTTGGCACTTCTCTGAATATGTGTTGTATGGAGTCTATGTCACGCAAATTCTCAAAGCATCCGCCAGGCATTATCTGGATGCTCAAACCATTTGTCATGACTATTGGGATCCGAGGCCGCTCTCAACAGAAGAGATTCGCGAGTTCATTAAAACCATTAAACCACATCAATTTGCCATCATGATTTCGGCAAAAGCTGGTATCAGTATTCAGCAATATCAGTCGATGCTGAAAGAGGTTTCACAGGAACTTTCATGATTTCAAAATTGGGAGAAAGAAGAGTGATTTTCCGGGCCTCATATTCCAATATTTTCAACTTAGCAAAATCCTGGGGAATGAGGAGATGTTAAGCAGTTTTGCCTAGTTATTCCGAACCTTAATAAAGTCTCCAGAGCCATCAAAACTAATAACCTTTGCAGGAATCCCAACCGCCACTGCATTGTCTGGAATATCTTTAGTGACAACCGCATTTGCACCAATTGCAACGTGACTACCAATCGTAATAGGCCCAAATAGCTTGGCTCCAGGTCCGATAAAGACGCGGTCTCCAATGTAAGGCGTCCCTTGCTTTCCTTGCCGTCCCCCAATGCCGATCGTCACCTGCTGACCAATGTTGCAGTAGTCACCAATTTTCGCATCCACATGGATCACAATTCCATTGGGGTGAGCTAGCAAAAGTCCCTTTCCAACTTGGGCACGATTTGGTAACTCAACGCTCCATAGCGTTTCGGCTAATTTTTGGGTCAAGAAGCAAACGACCTTTAAAACCTGGCGCAAAATTGGCAGATGGCACCGATAGTGAACCCATCGGCTTAAACGATATTGCATCGTCACCCAAATTCCCCCTGTCACAAGGAGTGTGGTGAGCCAATGACGACCTGGATTGAGCAACACATACCTATCCAGATCTTCACGAATATCCGATAGTGTCTCCCTAAAAGAGCGCGAATTTGACGTGTCCATGGTATGAATCATAGCCCAAGTAGTTGCTGATATTTCGAAACGGCAATTTCCAAGGAAAACTCAGCGGCTCTTTGTTTTAGGAAATCTGCATCTAGCGGATTGCTGAGGCTATCAAGAATCGCATCTGCTAGGAACTCTATATCTCCGACTGGCACTAACTTTCCATATTTCCCATTGTCTAAGATCTCCCGAGGTCCACTTTGGCAGTCCGTCGAAACGACGGGCGTTCCTGCTGCCATCGCCTCAACTAAGACATTCCCAAATCCCTCCCAAGCTGAAGACAGAACAAGAACCTTTGCCCGAGCCATCAAGCAATAGGGATTATCTAAGAAACCTGGCATTAAAATATCCTCGACAATTCCTAGAGCCGTGGATAGCGCCTCAAGGGCTCTGCGCTCTTCACCCTCACCGAGTAAAATGAGCCGAATGGGGTAGCGTTGATGAACCAATGCAAATGCTTTAAGTAATGTCTGGAAGTCTTTCTGGGGTGTAAGTCTTCCCACGGCAATAATTACTGGTGGCTGCTCTGGCACAAGCCAAGGGTGGCTGACAGGTTCTTGAATTTTATTCAGAAGTTTATGGGTGACAATAGGATTATAGATAACGTGTGTTTTATGGCGTGGACAACCAAGCGATCTTAGATCTTCGACAACTCCCTCAGAAACTCCAACTATGGCATCAGAAAACGGATATATCCATCGGAGAAAGTAAGGGATAAGTTTCCGCTTTAGGCTTTGAGCGTTGCGAGATTCCTGGGATAGGTAATTATGAATGGTCACAACCAACTTGATTTTTACCTTTGCCAGTGATCGGGCAAAAATGGCAACAATATTCGTGTCCTCCAGTGCTGATAGTAGCGCGAAAGGCCGTTCTGACTTGAGGTAGTCTCTCAGGGCAAAAATACAGCCTAAGAGTCTGGGTTGTTTCAAGTCAACAACGTTTACTCCGGATGGGATCTGGCTTAAGTAAGGTCCAACGCTCTTGCCTAAAACTAGGTCTACCTGAAATCCGAGGGACTGAAATCCCTCAGCTAAGTTCAGCATCACTCTTTCTGCACCACCGCCGTCCAGAGAACTGAGGAAAATTGATATTTTAGGAGTATCAGAGTTTCTATCTTTAATATTTGAGTTAAGCATCCCATCTCTTCCCCTTAAGTCAAACCTAGTTGTTGTTGAGGTGATTTTCCTCTAAGGCTCTTTCATAAAACGCGAGGGTGCGAAAATCAGCCGCAAGCAGGGCTATGAACAAGAGCCAGAAGATTGAGTTGTGTTCAACTAGTGTTGACTCCGTTTGATTATAGAGAACTAGCAAAACGGAATAGCATAGCGGCCACAATCCCTCCTGAATCTGTGTGTTCCTAGCTAAAATTACTGATCTTCTAATCAGAAAGAGAAAATTCAAAGAAAATAGGGCTAGGCCAATTAACCCAAAGGCGATGACCAGGTCGAAAAGGCCGTTGTGTGCATGGGGTGGGATGTATGCCGTAATGATTTTAGAAATGATAGCAGACTCTCCATAAGCTCCGCGCCAAAAACCGTAGTAGCCATATCCTAGCCATGGCCTTAGATGTATCTTGTCAATCAAGGCACCCCAGATGATAGTACGTCCAGATAGTGTTGGGTCACGATCAAGTGCTGTGACAATTGCCTCAAAGTTTGCGGCAATGAAAGAGGCTAAGCCCGATAGCATGAAAATTGCTGAAGTCCAGGTTAAAATCACTAGGCCTAACTCTAACCTAAGGCTCCTAAAGATTTCGGCAAGGGCAAGAACAATTAGAAGTATCAGTAGACCAGTTTTAGAAGTAGACATGATCACTAAAAAAATCGCTGATCCCATCAAGAAAATGGATAGTCTTTTCTCCATCGGATTCTGCGATGATGTCATTCTGCCTAGAAGAGCGCCAAGAGACATATTCCGGGCCAAATAATTTTTGTGGGCAAAGACGCCTCGCCAAGCCGCTGCATGGACACCGGTTTCTCTCCCTGCTGAGGGAAGAATTATTGATACAGCTAGTGATAGTGTCGCGACAAGGACAAAGGCAATTTGAAGGATTCGAAGTTGGCGCTGTAGAGGAAAGCATGCCCCAAAGTAAATCCCGAAAAATATGGTTTCAAATAATGAAACTGATTTCATTAAGGTTTCGTGGGGAAAGTCTGACCACAGAAAAGAGATGCAAATAAAGATGGATAGAGCCCAGAGCAGTTTTCGATGAATTAAGCTTCCTAAAAACGTCTTCCAGTTCAATACAACAAATGTAAATATGCAAGTTAGGAAGATGGAATGCTGAGTCAGGGATAGGATGGGATCTAGGAACCGAGAAGAGAAGAAAACATTTGTTGCACCCTCGGAAGCGATGAATAAGCTTTCGAAAGACCATACACCGACAAAAAAGCAGATTGCAAACTGAACGAAGAGATGTTCCACCCTCCTGATGAGTTTCCAGGTGATATGCATGGGACGCTTTCCGATAGAGAGGCTAGAGCACATCTAGAACGATATTGCTTTAGCCTTGCTTAACTTTTTGGTTTTTTCACTGAAGGCAGATTCTTGTGATATGGCACATTTAAGAGTTCAGAGAATAATAGGCTCTTTTCAGAGAGATGAATATTTTCTCGTTCGGGGAGAGTAGTTTTCGGTATTGATTGATTAGGCTGAAAACCTTTGGGGGGATGTCGTCATTTCTCTTTGTCCGGCTCAAGGCATATGCAAATAAATTGTTTGAGAAGGTTGAAAGAGCCGGAAAATTCTTCCGTAGCCAGTAGGCTGTAATGATGTCAATGTCTAAGCGTAGCTTTGAGATATTGCTGCGGAGTGTGTAGGCGTTGTTATCGTGTATGCGTTGATAGGCAATGTATTCCAGTAGGATATATCCTGGCGAAAGTCCAAACCCTGCATATTTTAAGTAGTTGTCACTTGTGATTCTTAGTTCTTCTGGTATGGGGAGTAAGGTTTCTAGGAATGAACGTCGAAAGCTCATTCCGGATGTCGCCGTGCCCTGCATTGGTAAAGTTCCAGATAGCTTGCCTCGGGACATCTTGGAGGTTACATCATAAGTCCCGGATGGGCCTGTAAATGTTTCTTTCTCTACTTTTAATGTGTTTCTATGTTGATCCACCATCAGCAGCGGATGGAAGCACCAACCAATTACTGGGATGTCTTGAAAGATTTTGACTATTTTTTCTACTTTTGTGGAATCAAAGATGTCATCGGAGTCTAAGAAGAATATGATTTCGCCTTTGCTACTCTGAAAGGCTGCGTTCATGGCTGCAGCCTGACCGGAGTTTTCTTGAAAAACTGAGGTGATTAAATCGTGGTAAGACTCTATGACTTCCCTGGAATTGTCTTTCGAGCCATCATCGACGACGATGACCTCACAGTGGGGATAGGTTTGAGATAGAGCGCTTTGAATTGCTTCACTAATAAACTGCCCGTAGTTATGGTTGTTGATGAGAATGCTGGCGAGGGGTGGTTGAGACATGGTGATTGATGTTCTCTGCGCTGGAATCTAGGGTCTTTATTTCACGTGACTGGGGATCTTTAAATGGGGAGCGATCGCACTCCAAGGCACCGCTGGGCAAAGTATACGAGCAGGATATTCCACATGACGAGGCTGATTCCGGTTGCGATCGCGGCTCCTTCGATGCCATAGAGTGGAATCAGCCATGCATTGAGGATAATATTCAAACCAGCGCTGATGCCGACTCCAAGGGCGGCCTTGCCATCAAATCCTGTCATGATTAGGAGCATTGCCACTGCACCGGTCAAAGAGTTAAAGAGCTGAGCAATTACAAGGATAATTAGCGCCGTTTTTCCCACCAAAAACTCTGTTCCAAAAAGTTGAAGAAACCAGTTGCTAAATAACACTAGGGTGACCGCCAAGAGCAGGGAGCAAATTAGGCTTGCTTGACAACTGCGTCGAACAACATTCTGGAGTTCTAGGCGACTGCCTTGGGCATGGAGAGTAGCAAAAATTGCTGAGAGTGGAGCAGCAAAGGCTAACTGGACGAAGCCTAACAATCCAGAACCTCGATTCACTACGGCATAGATGCCAACTTGCTGAGAGTCTTGCAAGATTCCTAGCATGACAGAGTCTGTTTGCTGATTGATAACGTACATGCCACCAATGAGTAGCATTGGCAAAGCCTGGCGAACCCAGGTTGAAAGAGATGTTTTAGGTTTTGCCTGCTGAATGTCCTTCGGGATGCTTTTGATGAGAAATACAGTGCCCGTGGCGAAGGCCAGTCCGGTGGCAAAGATTTCAATTGCCATGATGCTGGAGGCATTGACGTGGGGGATTTCAAGGAATAGTGTGGCGGCTAGTATGATGACTAATCCTATGGGGCGAACTAGGCTTTCGGGTACTTCGCCGAGGAGGACTTTATGTAATGCTCTTAAGGCATATTGGCGCAGTCGGGACAACGCTAAGACGGGTAATAAAAACAGTCCTAGCCAAAAGGTTGAGGGATGTTCTAGGTGCTGTATTGCCCCGGTTTGTGAAAGGATGAGAAAGGCGATCGCCGCGACAAAAATAGAATTGAAGAATATGAGCAGGTTTGAGGATTTAATTAGACCTTTGGCTGCGTTCCATTGAGATCCGGTAATATATACAGCCAATTCACGATTTAATAATCCCTCAAATCCTAGGGCGGCAGGCAGTAGAAGAATCTGCACCCAGGAGATGGTGTAAACGTATTCTCCATAGCCAGATGCACCTACTAGTCGAACGATGAGCAAGCTATTGGCATAGACGAGCAAGACGTTGAGGATTTTAAATCCAAATGTGCCGCTTACGGTTTTCGCAAGGAAAGCCTCGGTGCTTTCTTTTCGTGTGAAGGGGGGTGCGATGCTACCCTGCGATCGCGCCTTGTCCTGTTTTGACATGGATTTCCTGGGTGTGCTGACTGGGAAAACGAGCAGATGGTAAGGCTTGGTCTGGCTAATCGCCCAAAATGCCAATGTTTTGGAGGAGATTAACAAACCCAAAGGGTAGGAGCAGGGTGTTGCTGACGCGCCCGACATTATCTAAGGCGGTGAGATAGCCCCGTTTGGGAACCCAAACCACGTCACCATCTTGGATTTGAAAGGTATCGATTAGGTTGCTGAGATCAAGGGACTCCTCTACGATTTGGCCGGAGGCTTCGTCGCGGCGGATGAGGACGACGCGCCGGAGTTGGGCATCGTTGGTGGGGCCGCCCGCGATCGCTACCGCACTCGACACAGAACTATTGGGGGGAACAGCGACTTCTCCTGGGGCATTGACTTCCCCGACGACGCGCACCCGCACTTGGTCAGGTGCAAGGGTTGAGCTGGCGAGGAGTTGCTGGTCGAGGGGATCTATGGCTGAGGCCGTTGGGACATAAATCGTGTCGCCATCCCGCAAAATCAAATCTGCCGCGACGCGCCCCGAGGTCAAAGATTCCCAAAGGTTGATTGAGATCGCTTCCGTTTGGCCTGTGGGCAGTTGGCGGTTGACCACGATCGCACGAATATCAGCATTGCGACGAATACCGCCTGCGGCAATTAGGGCTTGGCTCAGGGTCGGTGAACTGGCTGAAGATTCAAGGGTGGCATCGGTGGTGAGCCGTTGGTTTGTGCTGGTGAGGCTGCTAAGCTGCACCGGGCCGGGGCGGTATACTTCCCCGGCCACGGTGACCACCACGGGTCGCAGGGTCGCAAGGCTGACACTGACGACCGGATTCAGCACATATTGGCGCAGTTCCGTTGTCAAGCGTTCGCTGACGGCATCGATGGTTTGGCCGGCAACCCGCAGTGATCCAATTAAGGGCATTGCGATGGTGCCATCGGGCAGCACGACCCGAGTGCCGTTAAATTCTTCGTAGCCAATAACGATGATGGAAATTTGGTCGCCAGCACCCAAGATGTAGGCCGAATCGCTCACGGGCACGGTCTGCGGGGAGGGTAGGGGAGCAGTGAAAATCGGTTGGGCTTGGGCGACGAGACTGGGGCCGCTACCCATTGCGCCGAGGAGAATCCCAAGCCCCAGGGCGATCGCGAACTTAGGTGGCAAGGGATTCAACAACATTGGCAAAGAGAGGGTGAGACAGAGAATCCATGCGGCATCGGAAAACGACCTTTTTTCAGGGAAGCTGACGGAACCTAGCGCTTGTCTCGGGCGAAAACTCGGACAATCCAGTGTGCCCAATGGAGAAACCCACTGCATCAAGACTTGCCGATGGGTAGTCGAAATCGCGGCTCACTGCTACCCTTAGCCTTGGTGGTGTAGGGGGAATAGTCGTCGTGCTCAATCTTCATTTCTACGGCATTGGCGACCAGGCCCAGCACCGTGGCATTCGAGCGTGACAGCAAAGACTTGGCTGCCGTGGCGCTGGCGGAGTCTGCTACGCGAGGACGCACAACGAGAATGACGCCGTCTGTCATTTTGCCCAAAATGGCAGCATCAGCGGCTCCTGCCAAAGGCGGCGTGTCGATGATGACCATGTCATACTGTTGAGAGAGGTTGCCCAAGACATTCGCCATCTGTTCAGAATCCAGCAGGGCAAGGGGGTTTGGCGGCTGAACGCCAGCAGTCATCAGGGTCAAGTTCTCAGAAATAGGCTGTAGAGATTCTTCAAGGTTGCCTTCGCCGACGAGGACGTGGCTCAGCCCAATGCCATTCATGACGCCCCAAACATGGTGTTGGTTGGGCGATCGCAAATCAGCCTCGATCAGCAACACTTTGCGCCCCGACTGCGAAATCGTCATCGCCAATTGAGCGGCCACAGAGGTTTTGCCTTCTTCGGGCACGGAACTGGTGACCACAAAGGTTTTGAGGCGTTTGTCAGAGCTGACGAATTTGAGGTTCGCTTGCAGCATTTGATAAGCATCGGACACCATCGGGTAGGGGCCAGCGTGCGCGATCGTCAGCGGCGCAACCACTTCCCCTTCGAGGGGCGGGGTGAGGCCCGTCAGCCGATATTTGGGGATCACCCCCAACACCGGCCACCCAAAGAGGATTTCGGCTTCTTTGACGGTTTTTACCGAGCGATCCACTAGGTCAAGCAGGACGGCGATCGCGATTCCCATCAAGAATCCGCCCACGCCACCCGCACCCACGTAGAGTTTGCTGCTGGTGCCCACGGAATCTGTTGGCACACTGGCGTAGTCCAAAATGCGCGCATTGCCAACGGTTTGGTTTTCTGCGAGTTGAATCTGTTGCTGACGCAACAGCAGCCCTTCATAGGTGGTTTGGGCAGCGCGTAGGCGGTTCACCAATTGCTGTTGTTGCTTTTCTAAGTTAGGGAAGGTGCTGCTCCAGTCCAAATAGCGATCGCGACTTTCCAATAACGAACCAATGCGACTTTCTAACGCCAAGCGATCGACTTCTGTTTGTACCAGTTGGCTGACCAACTGCTGCTGCAACGTCCCAAGCTGTAACCGCCCTGGCTCAGTCTCCAAGGGTTGTGTCACCACCTGAGCCACCTGAGTTTGCAGCAGGTCATAGGCCGCCGCTTCCTGCCGTTTCAGGTTCTCAATAATCGGATGATTGTCGGTATAGCGCGCCCGAGCTTGACTCAGCTCTGCCTGGATGGCCTGGAAACTGCCGAGGGCCTGCTGCACCCCAGGCACCTGACTCAGGGTGTTGCTCGTGACTGCCGTCGCGACATCCATTTCCAGTTGTTGCATTAGTTCCCGCGATCGCGTCTGCCCCGAGGCTAATTCAGCCCGCAACTGGCTAATTTGAGTTTCTAAAACCGCCAGGCTTTCCACCGCCGACTTCGACTCATCTTCTAGGCTAATAATGCGGTTACGATCTTTGAATTGCTGCAAGTCTGCCGCCGCTTCATTCACTGCAATTTCAGCCACGGGCAGCTCTTGTTCAATAAATTCCCGAGCCGCTGCCGCATCGGCCCGATTGGTGCGAATATCATACTGAATGTAGGTTTCCATGAGCCGATTGACGACTTTAGCCGATAGCTCAGGATCATCGGTTTCATAGGAAATTCGCAGGACATCCGTGCCAGGAATAGCCTTCACACTCAAATTCATCTTGAGTGCATAGGGAGATATTTCCCTGCCCTCTTCATCCTGTAACTTGAGGTCTTCAATCACCTGCTGAATCAGCGTATCGGACGTTAGGATTTCAGCCTGAGTGTCGAGGGGATTATTCGAGAGAAATAACGGCTCAAGTCGGCCTAGATTTTCACCCACCCCCGTTAAAGAAGTCGTGGCATTGGTGGCAAAAATGAGTGTGCCAGACGTGAGATAGACCGGGGGGCGCGTGATGCCATAGACCCCAGCCAACACCACCGAACTCACAAATACGAGGGAGGCGGGTAGCCAGCGCCGTCGCAGCACCAGCAGATATTTTTGCAGGTCAATCTCGTCGGTATAGTCTTTTGCTGTCATTGAGTTGAGTACGGAGAGGCACGACTGATTCGTTGTCTCAAAATGAGCCCACTGATAGCCGCTTCAGTGTTTCATAGCGCCCGAGCGCCGCGATCGCTCAATCCAGTATTCACGACCCTTGATGGTATTAAGAGAACCGCAGCAGTCGGCCTAGAGTTCTGCGCGGTTGCTAATGTCCTTGAGCTTAGTCGAGTCCTGGCCTCAATGCACGTCAGTACACAGAGGACTTAAAGACGACTCGTCTTGCGGCAAGGTCAGGGTGAACCACGAGACTGTGCCCCACCTTAGCGTTCAGAATGCCCGAAACCCAATGCCTTTGCGCGATCGCCCACCCCAGATTTAGACAGACGCGATCGCTGCCGTCATCTTGGATCCCATCGGCTAGGAAGCGAGGTAAACACGCTAAGATGCCCTCACACTGGGCATGGGTGAAGGCATGACAACCAAGCCACAAGCGTTTCGCGGCGCATTTTTAGATTTCGTTCATGATCCCTTTCATTGGCCAGAGCACGAGAGCGTTCGATACGTCAAGGATGGCGTGCTGGTGGTCGATCATCGCGGCATCATTCAAGCCTTTGGCCCCTATGTCAATATTGCCCCCAACGTTGCCAACCTCCCCATTACCCACTATCCCCATCACCTCATTTTGCCGGGGTTCATCGATACCCACATCCACTATCCCCAAACGGAGATGATCGCTGCCTATGGCGAACAACTCCTCGCCTGGCTCAATCAATACACCTTTCCCACTGAAATGAAGTTTCAAAATAAGACCTACGCCCAGAAAATTGTAGGTTTTTTCCTGGATGAACTGTTGAAAAATGGTACCACGACGGCGCTAGTATTTGCGGCGGTTTATCCGGGTTCAGTGGATGCATTTTTTGAGGAGGCAGAGCGTCGCAATCTGTGCATGATTGCGGGCAAAGTCATGATGGATCGTCATGCCCCAGCGATGCTCTGTGATACGGCTGAATCTTCTTACCAAGAAACCAAGGCGTTGATTGAAAAGTGGCATAAAAAAGGACGGCTTCGCTATGCTGTGACGCCCCGATTTGCCGCGACCTCGACCCCGGAACAGCTCCGCTTGGCGGGGCAACTGCTACAGGAGTTTCCCGATGTGTATCTGCATACCCATCTGTCAGAAAATCTCGATGAGGTTGCTTGGATTGCTTCCCTATTTCCTGATTCCCACGGATATTTAGACGTGTACGATCGCGCGGGATTAGTGACCCAGCGCTCCATCTTTGCCCACGGCATTCACCTCACGGATGCGGAGTTCATGCGTCTTTCAGAGGCGGAGTCCGCGATCTCGTTTTGCCCCACCTCCAATCTTTTTCTGGGCAGTGGCTTGTTCAAGCTAGAGCAGGCGAAATCCCTTGAGCATCCGATTAAAGTTGGGCTAGGCACAGACATTGGCGCGGGCACTAGTTTCTCAATGCTGCAAACCGCCAATGAAGCCTACAAAGTGGCTCAGCTCCGCCAGCAAAAATTGTCTTCCTTTCGGGCTTTATTTCTGGCAACCTTGGGCGGAGCCCGGGCGCTCAACTTAGGCGATCGCTTGGGCAGCTTTGAGGTGGGCAAAGAAGCTGATTTTGTCGTACTTGATCCGCGATCGACGCCGCTGATGGCGCTGCGTAACGGCCCTGATACGCCTCAAACCCTGACGGAATTGGCTGACCAAACCTTTGCCCTGATGATGATGGGGGACGATCGCGCCGTGGGTGCGACCTATGTGCTGGGGAATTTGGCCTATCAGCGCGACTCGCTGAGACATGATTCTGCTCAGTCGTAACACAGATAGCTCGGTCTAAATTGCGATCGCAGCGGCCTTGGGGGGGCCCATTCCAACGATTTGAAAATTGATAGCCCTCATCCCTCAATCCTCTTTCCCGCAAAGGATAAGGGCAGCCGGATGCAAAGTTCCGCTCACCCCTATGGAAGAGGGCTTTTCGGTATAGTGAGGGATGCACAAAATTGGGGCAAGGCAATGACACGGCTGGCGCTACTCAGCGTATCGGACAAGACGGGATTGATTGAACTCGCCACAGCACTGGTGAATACCTTTGGGTTTGAGCTGGTGAGTAGCGGCGGCACAGCCCGGGCGATCGCGGCGGCTGGCCTACCTGTGATCAAGGTGTCCGATTTCACCGGATCCCCAGAAATTTTGGGCGGGCGGGTCAAAACCCTACATCCGCGTATTCACGGCGGCATTTTAGGACGGCCTAGTCTCCCCGCCGACCAGGCGGATATGGCGGATAACGACATTTGTCCCTTTGATCTGGTGGTGGTGAACTTGTATCCCTTTGAGCAAACCATCGCCAAGCCTAACGTGGCCCTGCCGGAAGCCATTGAGCAAATCGACATCGGTGGGCCAACCCTGTTGCGTGCAGCGGCGAAAAACCACGCCTATGTGACGGTGCTGTGCGACCCGGCGCAATACGCGCCCTATCTGGCAGAAATGGCGGAGAATGACGGCCAAGTGTCGCCGGGGTTGCGGTTGGCGATGGCGCGGCAGGCATTTTGGCACACAGCAACCTATGACCAAGCGATCGCGAACTACCTGTCTGCCCAAGCAGCGGCGGCTGAGGCAAGTGCTCTGCCCCCACGCTGGACGCTGACTGGCCTACAGCGGCAGTCCCTTCGCTATGGCGAAAACCCGCACCAATCGGCGGCATGGTATCAGGTGGGTACAACGCCAACGGGCTGGGCAGCGGCGGAACTCTTGCAGGGCAAGCCGCTGAGCTACAACAATTTGGTTGATCTGGAAGCGGCGCGGCGCATCATTGCGGAGTTTCCGGCGGCGGTGCCCGCAGCAGCCGTGCTGAAACACACCAACCCCTGTGGGGTGGCGATGGGCGACACCCTTGCGATCGCTTATCAAACGGCCTTCGATGCCGATTCGGTGTCTGCCTTTGGTGGCATTGTGGCCCTCAACCAGCCCATTGATAAAGACACGGCCCAAGCCCTGAGCAAAACGTTTTTGGAATGCATTGTGGCTCCAGGGTGCGATGCCGACGCCCAGGCGGTGTTGGCGAGAAAGAGCAACCTGCGGGTGATGGTATTGCCAGATCTGAAGCATGGCCCGGCCTATGTGCCGAAGGCGATCGCAGGAGGCTTTTTAGTTCAAGCTGCCGATGATCTGGAGGACGACCCGACCCAGTGGCAGGTGGTGACCGATCGCAAGCCCGAGGCGACTGATCTGGAGGAACTGCTGTTCGCCTGGCGCGTGGTAAAGCACGTGAAGTCTAACGCCATTGTGGTGACGAAGGGTCGCACCACCCTCGGTGTGGGGGCGGGGCAAATGAATCGCGTCGGTTCCGTTAGCATTGCTCTGAGTCAGGCGGGCGATCGCGCCCAGGGAGCCGTTCTCGCCAGCGACGGCTTCTTCCCCTTTGATGATTCGGTAAAAACTGCTGCCGCCCACGGCATTCGCGCGATCGTGCAGCCCGGCGGCAGTAAGCGTGATGAAGACTCCATCCGCGCGGCCAATAAACTGGGCCTGATCATGGTGCTGACCGGAGTGCGCCACTTCTTGCACTAAGGCGTGTCCCAAATCCTCCACCGGCGTTGCTGATTCCCAAGATGAATTACCCACCCTACGGGAAGCCGCAAAACGTCTACATCCCAAACCCTTCTCCCGAGGGATAAGAGGGTGAAAGGCAGCTTCCCTCTCCCCTCGGGCTATCCATTCAGCACAAGTCAATCAGTTATGCCATCAGAGACTTTTAGGCTCCGCCGGGGCAACCCAACCCTCACCGCCTGCGGCACCGATCCTTCTGAAAGAGCGGCGAGGTTCCCCATCCAGTTCCTCTCCTTTGCAAGGAGCGTAGGTTCCCTATCCAGTTCCTCCCTTCTGCAAGGAGCGTAGGTTCCCCATCCAGTTCCTCTCCTTTGCAAGGAGAGGAGAGGTTTTACAGCCCTGACAACCGCATAACCGATTGCCGAAGCACTTGACTGGCAAGCAATACAGGAATATTTGTGTAAGGGATAGCCCCTCGGAAGAGGGCTTGGGAGAGGGGCTTGGGCGCGTTCATCCCCAGATGCAGCAACGCCTCCTCCACCTTTTCGCTCGGGAGACGGCGCTAGGGAATGTAGATCTCGCTCTTCCCGCAGGGTAGGGCAACCGGCCAAGGTGACACGCTCCCAGCCCGAACGCCCTGAGAGAACGCTCACCCGAGCAGGTCGTTGACATCGCCTTCCCAAAGGGAATCGGGCGCTGGCCACGTACGAATTTGAGGCTGACGCACCACTCGGGTGCAGCAGGGCTAACGCATCCTCCTGAGCTTTGCCGACTCCCTGTCTCCTAGCCTCTGCCTGGGCACTCGGTAAGGTCAAATTTTCCGAGTATGCGTTGGCCCTAGGGTTCAGACGCCGCAGCCTCTCCGTGATTCACACAATGCAGTAAGATTTGATTTTGCATTTTCGGCGTCCTCCCTTTCGGAACCAGAGGGAAATGCCTTGCGCTCACTGTTTCTTAGGTTGCAACCCGAATGTCTCTAGGCCAAGAACCGCCCCAACTCCTCAAACAGCAGTTGTTATATCAAGGCCGTAAGTTCAATTTTGAGGTGAGCTACCTCCGGCTGCCGAATCGCAGCGAGGGAGCGTGGGAGTGTATCCGGCATCCGGGCGGGGCGCTGGCAGTTCCTGTCACCTTAGAAGGGGAACTGGTGTTAGTGCGGCAATATCGTTTTGCCCTACAGGGTCGGCTGTTGGAGTTTCCAGCGGGTACGGTAGAGCCCAATGAAACCCCGGCAGCGACGATTCAGCGGGAGCTTGAGGAGGAGACGGGGTATCGGGCGAGTACGTGGCGATCGCTGGGCAATTTTGCACTGGCACCAGGCTATTCCGATGAGCTGATCTATCCCTTCTTAGCGACGGATCTGGAAAAGCTGGACATTCAACCCGAGGGCGACGAAGACGAAGACATCGAGGTGGTGTTGATGTCTCCAGACGCTTTGGAGAAAGCGATTTATGCAGGCGAGGCGATCGACGCGAAATTGATTTCCAGCTTTATGTTGGCGAAGCCCTATCTCTAGGTGATGGCTTGCCGGGAGCAAGGGTGAAGGCGGTGGCGCTAGGGAAGGTCGCCGATCGCCCCTCCCCGCTGCTGCCGATCCAGCAAAGCTCGGAGTTGAGACCGCCAGCCTTGGCGTTTCTGGAGCGATCGCACTTGAGCCGCTAGCGCTTCAACATCCTGGGGATGCTGACCATAGCGCCAACTCACATAGGCCCGGGCGATCGCTCCAACCACTGCGGCATCTTCCGTAGGCAGGTGCGATTGCAGTGTGATCGCGTGTTCCAGCGAGGTTTGGTAGGGCGCTTTAGGATAGCCCTGCACCGCCAGCCAGCCCAACAACCGCTGATAAACCTGCTCCATGGGGTCTAGGCGACGCAGCCACCGATAGTGCTGCCATCGTCGCCAGCTCTGCCAGCTCAGCCAACCCAAAAAGGCCAGCCCCGTCGCCCCCAAGAAACCCGCGATCGCGCCCACCCAGCCACGCCCCAGCAGCTCGATTACACGCCCCAGCCAGAGGAACACCTGGGTCACGACTCCAGTTATCCAACTGGTGACGGGAGTCGGCAGCCAGCCCGCAATCCAGTTCCAAAACTGACGCAACACGCTAAAGGTCTGGGAGTCGCGGATTTCGGGCGGAAGTAGCTCTAGCCCCGGAATTGGGTTAAACCCAAACCAGCCATACCCCGGAAAGTACACCTCTGTCATGGTGAAGGCGTCGGTATTGCTCACCACGTAGTAGCCCGTGAAGGGATTAAAGTCTCCAGAGGAGAAGCCCGCCACCACCCGGCTGGGGATGCCAATGCTGCGCAGCATCACCGTCAACACCGTCGAAAAATGATCGGGATAGCCGCCGCCATAGCGAAAGAGAAAGGCTTCGACTAGATCTTCATCGTCCTCAAAGAAGGGAAGCTCGGGCTGTACGGTGTAATTTTGCTTGAGAGCTTGGGCAAGGTACAGCGCCTTTTCGTAGGGGTCTGTGAGAGGGATGGGTGACTCGGCCATCAGGGCTTCGGTCTGTTCGCGCACGCGATCGCGAATGGCCTCTGGGACTTGAAAATAGCGCTCTTGAATGCGAGGGGAATAGTCAGTACGGGCTTGCCGCAGCAGGGTGCGATCGCGGTAGGGTACCTCAGACACGACGGTATAGGTCAACCCTGGCTGAAGCAACACGGGCGATCGCAGACTTCCCTCTGCATCAATGGCGATTGATCGGGTTGGGAAGTAAAGCTCATGGGCCTGATACATCGCGGGCAGCAGGTTCGGAAAGGCATTCACCAGCGTAAAGGTTTGAATCACCTCCCGGCGTCTGCCGTCGTTATCCCGCCGCATGGGCTGCATCGCAGCGTCGGGCAAAACTGTTTTGTAGGAAAAGTAAGAGCGCTCGAGGATTTCCACATCATCGCGCTGAGAAATCTCCCAGCCCTGGCCAGTGTAACGATCAAAGGCCAGCACTCGCCAAAAGCCCGGAGCCTGCGATCGCACCCGAAACATCACTTGGGGTTCCATCGACCCACGCAGGTTTTGATTCATGCGATCGTTAAACCCGTAGTAAAAGGTGCCATCAAACTGCCCCGGCCCGTCGTCGCTCGTGCCCATGCCGTTACCTTGGCCGTCTGGCCCCCGAGATCCATCGCTGGAATAGCCCGGATTTAGGACGCGATCGCCGGTGAATTCCCCCTGAAAGTTAATTGTGCCGCTCACCGGAAAATTGCGAATCTGATACCCCGGAAACCTTGGCAATAGGGCAAAGATCAGCAGCCCGACTGTGAGCGTGATACCCAGCAACGCCGCCAACCGCCGCCACGGCACCGATGACGCCGAGGTCGATGCTCCGCCCCAGCCTCGCAGCCCCAGCCGCGAACGATAGTCCAACATCATGACGGGCAGCGCGATCGCCAAAAACATCAGCAACATTGGTGCAAAACTGAGAGTTTGGCTAATCGTTGCCGACACCCCCATCAAAATCAGCGCAATGACGATGGAATAGCCCAAATCCTTCCGCCGGGGCATATCAAAGCTGTGTAACACCAGCAAGTGAATCAGCAATTCAGCCAGCAAAATACGGGTGTCGCCACCCCGGCCCAACAATTGCGCCAAAAAAAAGCCCAGGGCCAACAACATGCCCAGGGCAATCACAAACTTCACTCCTATGTTCGAGCGGCGGCGATGCGTCCAGCTCCAGTACGCCCCGATCGCGCTGAGGGGAATCGCCAGCAGATTAAACAACGACGCGGGGGCAACCCCAACCGCCGCTACCGAAACTGCCGCAATGCCCACCGCCACCAGACCCTGCACCCAAATCCGGAGGGCAATGGAATCTTCTGGTTCAACACGGTTGACCTGCCACGGGTGGCGGGCCTGCTGCCAGCGCGCCGAAAGAGGGAAAACCTGCTGCCACCGTGAACGAAAAGACACTGCTCTGGCCCGTCTAAGGTCGCCCCTATGCTAGCTCACCCTTCCAGCGCCCAACAGCGTTCTACAGCCCCCTGCGGGGCATTTCATCGGCCCTACAACGCATGGGCTCACAGCGCACCGCATACTCAGGAAGCCTTCAGGCGTCGGCGTCGGCTAGGGCGATCGCGAACGATAGCCGCGACCCGTCCCCCAAACCCACCTCCAAAGGATAGGATGCGCCCCACTGCGGAGCATCTAAAGCCAGCTCCAGAGAGGCTTTGTCTCCTGCATGGAAAGACCCCTCTGGGGTGATTAGCGTCAGGGAACCGGGCTCCGGCAACGTTGCTGCGATCGCCACCTGATTGGTTCCAGCGTGATACGCCACAGTCACCCTCACGTCACCCTGGCTTGTCTGCCAGACTCGCGTCAACGTGGGGATTTTAGGGGTCAGGGTCAGGGTCAGCGCCTCAAAGATTTCCCGCGCCGCCAACATCGCCAGCGTAATCTGCTGCTGCGGGTTTGCGCCATCGTAGCCAACGGGAAAGGCATCCTTGAGGTCGCTAAAGTCCCGACCCGAAGCTCCGCGTCCGGCGGCGGCAGTCAGCATCAAACCGGCAATTTGGTCGATCGCTTGGGGTTGTTCTGGAAACAGGGGCGACACCGCCTGCACCAGTTGCACCCCCGGTTGCAGGGCGTCGTGGAGCAATGCTTGGCAGCGCTCAAGCAACTGCGCCAAAACGGACTCTGGCAGAGTGGTAGGCAGCTTCAGCGATCGTAGTTGGGCCAACCACGGCCACGTCGTCTCGGGAGCTAAGGCGACGGGATAGTCTTGGAGTTCTGATTCCCAGGGAAACAGCGGCGGGTTGCGATCGATTTCGACCTGCAACCGTCGCTTCAATACAGTTTGAAAATGATCCTGCACGGCGGGCAAATCTTCCAGCTCAGCAAAAGGCAACATAGATGAAGGCGTCGAATCATCCGAATCCGTAGAAGACAACGACGAACCCACGGGCTCTACACCAGAACCCAGATTCCCAGAGGCCGCGATCGCCGATTGGCTCGGGTCAGCCTCCAACTCTGTGACGTTAGTCTCTACAGCCTGCCCTGATGGTGAAGAGACGGTCTGAGTAAAGTGCTCTAGGAGCCCCAAAAGAAAGCTCCGGATTGCGTCTGAGTCATTTTTCACAGCGGTCTTTCCCCCTCCGGACAATTCAGAAATTTCGGATTTCCCAAGCCTGTTCCAGCAACTTTGTCCACTGCTTTTGAAACTGGGTCGAGGTGAGCCCCAGAATTTGCGCAATCTCAGTATCTTCTAGCCCTTGCTGCTTGAGCTGCAACAGTTTTTCTTGCTTTTGGGTAATCACCTTTTTCAGCGCCTCCCACTGTTGAGCGGTGAGTCCAAGGTTGTGCTCCAGATCTGCCTCTAGCCATTCGTGAACCAGTTCCCAATGGTGCGACAGCGCAAAGCGAATCAAGTGATACTTGAACCGCTGCTGCAAATAGTCCCGTTGGCGCGGCGTCAGCCCCAACATAGACTCAATTTCCGCCGTCGGCAAATCCAACAACCGCAGGGTAAAGTAGTCGGCACAGTCCTCCTGGTTGCGTTCTTTGAGGTAGCTCAGCAGCGCTTCAATGACGCGGTTGCGCTGCACCTCTTCAGGTAGGGTATCGGGCTGGGCCACCAGTTCTTCCCGCAGGCGGTGATAGGGCAACATTTCGCGCACATCATCGGCTTCGGCGGTGCCGCCCTCCGTGGCTTGCTCAATATCCACCGCAGTTTCGGGCGGCTGCTGCTTTGAGAAGGTTTGTGCCCGGAGAATCACAAGCTGCTGGCTTCTGCGCCCCGGCAGCGGAATCCGGCGCTTGCCATAGCGCTCGCTAAAGGCCATGTACTCTGCAAGTTCGAGCAGGGTTCTGGGCTGATAATCCGGAGGCACGGGATTTTCCCGCCGAAAGGCATTCAGCGTTTCAACATAAAACCCTTGCAAAAAGTCTTCAATCAGGGTCAGGCGCGCTTGATAGCTGGCCTGGGCCTGGGGGGGTGCAATGTAGCGATAAATGATGGCGCTTAGGGTGCTGTGGAGCTCAATGCGGCCTTGGCGCGATCCCAGTTTGTAGTACCGCAGACATTGGGTAAGGCGATGCTTCCCCAGGCTGACTGCCCAAGCGTCAATGTTACCCGAAGTTTGAATCCGTTTACTTTGGGTGCAAATGCGTTGGACTTCTTGGCTAATGCGCTCGGCCACGTCACGACAGTTGCGATCGGAGGCCGGTGTCGCTTGCTTGAGCCCTTGATATAGCTTCTCCGACAGTGCTTCCACGCTCTGGAAGAAGAACCCCGATGGTGTGTGATCTTTCAAACCCTAACACAGGATTTTTAGGATGGCGGCTTTCCTCTGAGGGGGACGGAAATAGGGCGGTGCGATCGCCGTTTCGCGATCGCCATCGGTCGCTATGATGGGCAGTGTTGCGTGCTTTGCCCCCGCAGCCACTTTGGGGGATGGCATGACGGTGGCAGGGGGACTCTGAGTTGACCCTCTAGCCCGAGTCCCGCTCACAGGCTTAACGGTATGGATGATCTGGATCAGCAAATCCAAACTTTGATTGATGAGGCTCCTGCGGATGGGGTCACGGGGCAGGCGGTGGAAACGATCGCCCCAACGCTGAAGGCGATCGCCAGTCGCCTCAAGCGCACGGAATACTACATTTTGCAGACCCTAGATCAGGGCTGGGTGCTCACCACCCTCAGCAGCCGCCAGCAGCCCAACACCCGCAAGACGGTGATCTACGCCTATCCATCGCTCAAGGATGCCGCAGCGGGGCCGCAGTCCGTCCGCGATCCGCAAATTATGGCAATTCCGACGCCCGTCACCCACATCATTTTTCAGATGTTGGCGATCAAGAGTCTCGACAGTCTGGTGTTCTTCGATACCCCCGGCAACCTCGCCCAGGGCATTGAAGTGCGCCGCGAAGATTTTCAAACGCTCCTCCAAACCCAACTCCAGGAAAAACGGGCTGATGCGGATCCCTATTCCAACATCGGGTAGTCGTGATGGGGCGGTGCGATCGCTCACAGTGGCAGCAGTCAGCCCTCTTCCCCCATGTCGGCTGACGCTGCTCTGTCTGGGTGCTGCGCGAACGTTTTTGGAGGTGTCAACCCGGTCATGACCCTTCGCTTTCGACGCTGGCACCTTGGCTGGGCCGTCCTCAGCAGTGCGTTGTTGTGGATGGTGCCGATGGGCTGCTCCGCCAATAACACGGCCTCCCCCGGAGCACCGCTGATCGTCTCTGGAGAACCGTGGTCTGATTTGGCGGCGGCCCAGGTGCGGCGCTTTGCCCAGATGGATGTGGTGTATTTGGGTGAAACCCACGACAGCGTTGCCGACCATGCGGCTCAGCTTGCCATTATCGAAGCGATTTATCAGGAAAATCCGAACATCGCGATCGCCCTCGAAATGTTTCAGCGGCCTTTTCAGCCCGTGCTCGATCGCTACCTGGCGGGCAAAATTTCTGAGGCGGATTTGATTGCGCAAACCGAGTATGCGCAGCGGTGGGGCTTTCCGTGGGAGTTTTACGCGCCCATCGTGCGCTTTGCCCAAGCTAAGCAGATTCCCCTATTGGCGCTTAATGCTCCCAGTGAGGTGGTGCGCCAGGTGTCGCGATCGGGGCTGGATAGCCTTACGGCAGAGGATTTTTCATACATTCCAGCCCGTGGGGACATTGACACCAGCAATGCAGACTATCAAGCCTGGATACAGGACGCCTTCAGCGGCCACGGCAGCCACGGATCCTTTGATTTTGAGAACTTTTTTGCTGCCCAAGTGGTGTGGGATGAAACGATGGCTGAGGTGATCGCAACCTTTAAGCAGAATCATCCCGACACAGTGGTCATTGTCTTGGCGGGCAGCGGCCACGTGGTCTATGGCTACGGCATTCCCGATCGCGTGGCTCGGCGGCTCGGTGACGACCTTCAGCAAACCCGAGTGTTGCTCAATTACTCCGCAGACCGTGCGGCTAACTCGTCCGACGCGATCGCCGATATCCTCTGGTACAACACCCCCGAGTCACCCGAGTAAAAGGAAGGCTGGCGCGTGATTTCGATTGTTCTGCCCTGTCTTAACGAGCTTCGCCACGGCTACCTGCCGCAAATTATCGAAAACCTGACGGCGCAACAGGGCGAGAAGGAACTTATTGCCGTCGTCAGCCCCAGCACCGATGACACCCTGGCAACCCTGGCCCAGGTTCCCCACATTCGCGTCATTGAATCCGATGCGACCAACCGCGCCCAGCGCCTTACCCAGGGCATTGCCGCCAGTCGGGGCGAGGTGGTGTTGCTGCACCATCCGGCTACCCTGCTCCCGCCAGAGACGGCACTGCTTGCCATTGAAGCCGCGATCGCTGATCCTCAAGTTGCCTGGGGTGGGTTTCGCCATCAGTTTGATTGGGATCATCGGCTGCTGCGCTTCACCTCCTGGTATTCCAACACGGTGCGCCCGCGCTGGAGCCAGGTGCTGTATCTCGATCACTGTATCTTTGCGCGGCGATCGCTCCTGCTAGAAATCGGTGGTGTCCCCGATATGGATATCTTTGAAGACACCGCCCTCAGCCAACGCCTGAGCCGCTATGGTGCGCCCCACCTCCTGCCCCTGGCGGTGACGACCTCCGCCCGACGCTTTCGCGATCGCGGCGTCTACCGCCAGGCATGGCTCAACCAAGTCCTCAAGCTGATGTATCACTTGCACTTAGATCCCCAGTGGATGAATCGTCTCTATGAACGGCGCAGTCAAATCAACGTTGCCTATGGGGATTTGGCCCCAACTATCGAGAAAGACTGCCCCGAGCGCGATCGCCCAACCCCAGATCCCCAACCGTGAGCCCACCCAGCACCTTAGAGGAATCCTAAACATGCCCCGATTTCGCCTCGATTTTTTCGAGCTTTTCTTGCCAAGAAGTGATGCATTGGACAGCTCAGGGGGCAGAATTAGGAACTGTAGTTTCCACTCAAGTCTATGACCGCCGATAAACCGAGCAGCAGCTCTTCCATTTCTCCATTGGCCGCAATTTCGCTAAAGCTGGTTGGGGCGGTAGCGATTCTCTCAGCCTTGCTGGATTACGTGATTTTGCTAACGCCGCCGAACTTCCTCAATCCCCAATGGCAGCTCAACTTCACTACGCAAATTGTAGATCGCGGCATCGTGCCCCTCTTCGGCATCGCCCTTTTGCTTTTGGGCTTCTGGGTTGATCGCAGTTCAGGGCGCATGGCCCAGACCCGCAGCTTACTCACGGATCTCCGGTTTTGGGCCTGCATCTTAGCCAGCATCCTGGGGTTTGTTTTCCTGGTGCTCACCTTTTTGCACATCAACACCGTTCGCCTGACCAGCCAAGAAGCCCTGGCCCAGGTCACCCGCGAAGCCAACGATGCCTCTACCCAGCTTGAGCAACGGCTTCAGGGAGAAGTCGCCCAGCAGCAACAGCAGTTGCAAGCGCTTTTCCAAGACGAAGCCTTGCTAGAGCAAGCTATTCAGTCGGGCCAATTGCCCGAAACCGTCGCACAATTTCGCGATGATCCAGAAGGTCTGAATGCATTTCTGGAAGAGCGGGTTGGCGAAGCCCGTCAGCAAATTGCCACCGAGATCGGGACTCGCCGCGAACAGGCTGAGCAACAAGTGCGGCGCGAGGCAATTAAATCTGGCCTCCGCATTTCTGTCAGCAGCTTGCTACTCACGGTGGGCTACACGATTATCGGCTGGACAGGGCTGCGGCGACTCATGACCGCCGGACGTTAACGTTTGGGGCAGTACCGAGCCGTGCGTCATAAGCCGGGCTATTTGGGCTGCTGTTGTTTGAGGTTGCCCTGAGTTTGAGTAAAAACTCCGCGAATTCGTCTGCCGGGAACTTGCATTCAGCGCGATCGCGGAGTTTTTGCGTTTTGATGACGCTGTGATTGATGACGCTGTGATCTGGCCGCGATCGCGCCTATTCTGGCGGACTGAGTGCTGTCATCACCGCCTGCTGCCCAACCGCCTGATAGAGATCCCGCAGATAGGCCATCACCACCCGCGCATCGTTGGCAGGCAGGGGGATATTGTCGAGCAAATCTAGCACGGTGCCGCTACCAGGGCTGATCACCACCAGTGATGGATCCAGATCTTCGGCATACTGCCAAAACTTAGACACATCTACCGGGGATGAAGCCTCCGTTGTCGGAGTTGCACTGGGGGCAGGAATGTCGCCATCGGTGGGGGGGGCTGGCGCGATCGCAGCGGTTTGTTGCTGTCGCTTTTGCCGCAGCGCTTCTAGAATCTGACGGCGATCGCGCCCCCGCAACTGGAACAAAATAAACGGATCTTCCCGGAAGAAATCCCCCAGTTGGTAATACACCGCCGCGATGTGCTTGCATGGGTTCTTCGGATCTGGACAATCGCAGCGAGAATGTACCTCCGCCAACTTGAAGGGAAACAGGCTCAGCCCATTGGCGGTAAAGACCGATTCAATCTCCGAGGGCATTTCTCCGGCTAGCAGTTGAGCCGAAAACAGCGCGTGCTCTGCCAAACTGTCAATCACGTAGGCCCAATCCTCATCCGTGAAGGGATCCAGCCAAATCGACAGCTTGTAGGGATCGTCCGCCGTTCCCTGCACCAAAGCCATCACCTTAGAGCCTTTGTAGGCGATATCCAGAATGTGGCCTTCGCGGGCATAACGACGCCCTCGCTCCAGACGCTTTTTGAAGCGATAATTATTCAGCAAGTCAACCCAGCGCTGCACCCACCAGGCTTCTTGGTCAAGTTCGTAGTCTGGCACGGCTTGGTAGCTGGTCATGGGGGGTGAAACGGGTAAAGGTCAATCGATGAGCAAGGCAAGGGCAGGGCGCGTGCCCCATCCTAGGAACCCGTGCCCTGCTGTTTAAAGGCGCACTTGGGTCAGATGACTGCGGGGATCTGTCGATCGCTGCGTCTGTAACTGTTCATAGAGCTGGCGTTCTTGCGCACTCAGCGAGGTCGGCGGCGTAATCACCACCCGCACCAATTGATCGCCTCGTCCCCCCTTAGGATTCGGCCATCCCTTGCCCCGCAGCCGCAGCGACTGTCCCGACTTAATGCCCGCCGGGAGGTTCATCGTCACGCTGCCGTCGGGCGTGGGGACGTTGATTTTGCCGCCCAACACCGCCTCATCGGGCGCGATCGGCACCTCGCACACGAGATTATCGCCATCAAACTGAAACACGGGATGGGTGAGCAAATTCACCACCAGGTAAATATCGCCGCGCTGACGAGTGTAGGGATTCATCTGGCCTTTGCCCCGTAGCCGCACCTTTGACCCCTGCTTTGCCCCGGCGGGAATGCGGACTTCAACCTCTTCATCCCCAATTTTGAGGCGCTTACGGGTGCCATGAAAGGCTTCGCTAAAGCTCAGAGTAATGGTCGCCTCTTGGTCAAAGGACTGGCTCGTCGGGGCTTCTGCCGCCGTGCCAAAGCCACCCATGCCATCCCCAAAACCACCGCTGCGGGAAGTGGTGCGATAGGTGCTGTAGCCCGATCGCCCAGAGCCTGGGCCACCAAAGCCGCCGCCGCCAAAGCGACCCAGCAATTCGTTAATAAACTCATCAAAGCTGCCGTAGGCGCTGAAATCAAAGCCGTCTACATCACCGACGCCAGAATAGGCTGCACCCGGCCGCCCGGCCTGTTGCCAGTAGCGGCCAAACTGATCGTATTTTTGGCGCTTGTCTGGGTCAGACAGCACTTCGTAGGCTTCACTAATTTCCTTGAACTTTGCCTCGGCGGCAGCGTCCCCAGGGTTGACATCTGGGTGATACTTGCGGGCCAGCTTGCGAAATGCCCGCTTGATGTCATCAGCACTGGCCGACTTACTGACCCCGAGTACAGAATAGTAATCCTTGAAGTCAGTCGTAGCCATTCAATGACCTCCTAGAGCAGGGTTCAACAGGGTTACATTGCGTCAAAACTGCGATCGCGACATTCATCCGACGATCGCGTGATCAGAATGCATCCTTTTCGTTCTGAAGCATCACGCACTTCATGCCAGATGACGACCAGTAAAATATAGGCTATCAGAGGATGCCAAGGGGCAGGGTTCGGTTTTTGCGCCGTCTGCAGGGCGATTTCAGGAACCAGCGTATCGGACAGGCAGCGGACGAAATGCCGCCACAATTGAGGCACTGGCGCAGCGTTTGATCCGGATTTGACCAAGACGTGCACCGGAGTGGGTTATGGCAGAAAGCGATCCAAAGCTGCTTTAAGCTGCTCAATTTCCGCCTCAATGTTGCCTTCCTCAGCGGCGCGGCTGACGCATTCACTCAAGTGTTCGTCAAGGATAATGCGGGCTACGCGATCGAGGGCTCCGCGCACCGCTGCAATTTGCACCAACACATCGGGGCAGGGGCGGCTGTCTTGAATCATGGCCTTGATGCCGCGAATATGCCCCTCAATGCGAGCAAAGCGGTTCAAAATGCGGCGCAGCGATTCCGGGTCATGGACGTGACCGTGGGAATGAGCTCCATGGGAATGATCGTGGGGATGGGCAGGGCTACCGTGGGTAGGTTCTACGGCCAAGGCGGGGGCAAGCTCGGGGGCAGCGGGCAATGGATTGCCGCCATTCAAGCTCCCCTCGGAAGAACTCGTGTGCCCCTCGGGGCGAATGGTGTTTGTCATGAATCCGTGAACCGAACAACGTGAACCGAATAGAACTAAGCCGGAAATTGAGCCTCGAACCCGCGATCGCCCCAAACCCCCAACGCTGCACCAAGGCCAGCGACGCCAACCATCGGGGGATTAAACATCGCGGGATACAGCCTACTCTGGGGCGACAAAGTTCGAGAGTTCTGCCAAATTTTCGAGGCTGCGAGTGCCGGTATAAAACTCGCCGTCAATTTCCCAGGTGGGATACCCCGGGATCCCTTTTGCCTGACACAGCTCAGGCTGGGCGTTTTCTCCTTCGGGGTCACATTCAATATAGGGAACTTGGCTGGCGGCATCCCCAAACAGCTCCTTTTGGCTGGCGCAATGGGGGCACCAAAACGCGCCATACATCACCGCATTGGTTTGGGACAGATGCTCAGCCAACCGCTGTTCGTAGGAGGAAGCCGCTTCCCCTGTGCCTAGACCGCCACATCCCACCAAAATTGGGCTGGCGATCGCCAGCAGGCCAACGCCAAACCCCCAGGGTTGATTGAATGTTGGGCAAAAACGTGCCATCGGCAACGATTATCCTAGAACTCAACGGCAGTGAGGCTCGCATGATGCGGACATCTCGCTGCAGACGACGGATATCCCTCCCTATACTAGCGATTAAGCATAGGACAGGATACGAATATCGGTGCTGTGCTTGGGACGGGTTCTCACCGCAATCAGACCCTGTGCCAACCCCGGAGTAGACCTGCATGGTAGAAAGAACAATGGCTGTGATGGTGTGGTTTCAACCCTGGCGGCAACTGGTGAGCCGCATTTTGGCGATTGGCTTGGTCGTCGTCACGGCGCTGACGGCCTTTGGGCAAACGGCCCACGCTCAAACGGCGACTGCCGCCGCGTTAGACACTGGGCATAGCTTTGTCGCCCAGGCCGTACGCCGTGTGGGAGATGCGGTGGTGCGCATCGACACGGAAAAAACGGTGGTGCGCGAGGTGCCCGATTTGTTCTTTGACGATCCATTCTTTCGAGGATTTTTTGGGGGGCCGGATGGCTTTCCGCGATCGCAGGAAGAGCTGCTGCGGGGTCAAGGGTCTGGCTTCATCGTCACGTCAGCGGGCGACATTCTCACCAACGCCCACGTGGTGAATGGGGCTGATCGCGTTACCGTCACCCTGAAGGATGGCCGCACCTTTGATGGCACCGTCGAAGGAGTTGATGAAGTCACCGACTTAGCCGTCGTGAAAATTGAGGCTGACAGCGAAACCCTGCCCGTCGCGCCCTTGGGCAATTCGGATGAGGTCTTGGTGGGTGACTGGGCGATCGCGGTAGGTAACCCCCTCGGGCTCGACAACACCGTCACCCTGGGGATTGTCAGCACCCTCAAGCGATCGAGCGCATCCGTCGGCATTCCCAACAAGCGACTGGAATTTATTCAAACCGATGCCGCCATTAACCCCGGCAACTCCGGTGGCCCCCTCATCAACCAAGCTGGGGAAGTGATTGGCATCAACACTGCGATTCGGGCTGATGCAATGGGCATTGGGTTCGCCATCCCCATCAATAAAGCCAAGGAAATTCAGGCGCAACTGGCGCGGGGCGAAGCCGTTGAACACCCTTACCTGGGCGTACAGATTGCGACCCTTACGCCAGAACTCTCGAAGCGGAACAACGATGATCCCAACTCTGGCATGATGCTCCCCGAAGTCGCTGGGGTTTTGGTGGTGCGGGTGGTGGCAGACAGCCCCGCCGCGATCGCGGGCTTGCGGCGCGGGGATGTCATTCTCAAGGTGAATGGTGATGCGGTGACAACCGCCGATGCCTTGCAGGCTCGGGTAGAAGCCAGCACCGTGGGGCAAGCGCTCACGCTTACGGTGCAGCGCGGCAAACAGGTGAAGACCTTCGTCGCGCGCACCGCAGCCCTCAAGGGCGACGCCTGATGGACTCCATGATCCATCAAACAGAGCACGGGGCCTGCGCCATCCCTCAATTGCGCAACCCTTTCCCCTGCCAGATCGTCTGATCACATCCGGTTATTGAACGCCTCGTTCCTCGATTACAGGGAGCGAGGCTTTTTTGCAACTTCTGCGCTCAGCGTGATTCAGAAAACTGAAATTCGCCCCAGCCGGTTGGGGAAGCAAGTGGCCCAGATGTCATGCTGCGCATGGATTGAACCAGAAGGGGCGGGCAATTCAATCGGGAGACTTGACTTTTTCCTGATCCCTCGCTCCCGAATCCGAAAAATGGGGTAATGCGCCACCCAGGCAGTCATATTCCGCCGCAGATCGATGGAATTCGGGATGCGCCGATCGGCCCTGCTTGGTCAATGGACATTCCCAACGTTGCCCGATCGCCACAGACCGGGGAATCGATGTCAGGTCTTTTTTCAGTCCTTTATTGCTGAGTGCATCCTGTGAGTCATCGTCGCTGGTCTCATCTTGCTGACTATTCCCTATTGCTTGGGTCAGGGGCCGGGGCTGTGGCCTCCCTCGCGACACAAAACGCCGCGATCGCATCCTTCCCTATCACGGCACTGGTTGCGATTGGGCTCATGAATCAACGCCGCCTAGAGCGCGTTATGCAGCAATCAGAAGAAGGGTTGCAGGATTTGGAACATCGTGTGAGTACGCGCATTACAGAGGTGCGCGATCGCGTCTCAGCGCTCCCCAGCCCCGACATGCTCACCAACCTCCAGCGATCGGCAATGGCCCACAGCGATCGCGCTGTGGTGCGGTTTTCGCAGTCCCTCAACCGCTTGCGGCAAGATGTTGAGCGCCGCATTCAATCCCTCGAAAGTCCTGACCTGAGCCACCTCTATCAAGACATCGCCCAACTCCAAGATCAGTACACCTACATTGCTTCCAACCTCAACAAGGTCAGCACCCACGTCCAGCGCCTGTATCACCTGCCCCGGTTTGAGGCAACCGAGGCCGATGTTGCCCAAATGAAAACCGAGCTGATGCAACTGAGGGTAAACCTTGAAACCCTCAATAGTGAAAGCAAAACCACCCAGGCTACTCTTCAGGACGCGATTCGCCATCTTGATCGACGCCTGCGACAATTCCCCAGCCAGAGCGATCCGCATCTACTAAAGAGCGAGGTTCGTGAGCTTATTCGGGCGATGGGGGATTTAGTGCCGCGTCGAGAATTTGCCGTCCTCAACGATAAGTTTAAAGCGATTCTCGATGCCCAAGATAGCCTGCGACGCCAGATAGACGGAGCCCACGGCCTCGGCGCACCCCAGAATGGTCACGAAGCCGCACATGTTCGCACTCTAGAACTGGAAATTCAGCGACTGTCCAGCGCTTTAGAGCAAATGGAAGGCCGACTCGACGACATTTCCGTGCCCTTTGACATTACTGATGAAATTCGCGGCACTACGGCAACCTACCTCAGTAGCCTGCAATGGCAACTTGCCACGCTGGAGCAGGCGACCCAGGAGTTGGCGGAGCAGCAAAAGCAGCTTGCCCCAGCTCGCTCGGGAAGCTTGCTGAGTCGTGTTAGCCCGACCCAGTCCACAACGACCACTGAGGCGATCGCGGGCGTTCAGTGGCTCTCTGCGTTTCAAGGGCAATCGGCGGGGGCGTGGTCAGCCATCGATCACGCCCTCTTCCAAGCCCTGGAAGACGCGACTGATCGCGTGGTGTTGGTCTGGCCGTGGTCAGCGGCGGCAGAGTTGGATGAGGCGCTGGTGGCGCGGTTTGGGGGATTATTGAGTCGCCAGTGTCGGCTCGAAATTGGTTGGTGTCATCCAGGCGATCGCCGAGAAGGCAAGCTCCTAAGTCGCATGGCCCAACAGTGGCGGCTGGTGTCGAGCCAGCGGCAGCTTCTCAAAACCGCCCTTAATCAACTGTTGCCCTTGAAGGAGGGATATCCCAACACGTTTAGGTTCAAGATTTTGGGAACGGATGAGCAGTTTTTGGTGTGCGATCGCGCCTATGCGATCGTCGGCCTGCACGCCCTTCCGGCGGCAAGCAGTACCTTCCCCAGCCTGGATCTGCGCCTGCGCACCACCGAAATCGACATCATTGATCGGCTGCTGCAACGATTCGACGACCCCACCCTTGCACCGGAGGATGCTGTCGCATTCTTCAACCGTGCAGTCACTCGGTATGATCTGCGGGATCCGAATGGCGCGATCGCGGACTATACCCAGGTGCTGCGCATTGCACCAGACGATGCCGTGGCCCTCAACAACCGGGGCGTGATCTGGTGCGATCAACAGCATTATCAACGTGCTTTTGAGGACTTTGGTCAGGCAATTTCGATTAATCCCCACCAGTTTGCGGCCCGCTGCAACCGGGGCTGGCTCCACCTCCAGCAAGGCCGCTATGGCGATGCGGTGGCTGACTTCGACCAAGCCGCGATCGCGGCTCCAACATCACCGATCCCAGTCTTTTATCGAGGCTGTGCCCACCAAAAGGCTGGAGATAGGCTGCGGGCGATCGCCGACTATACCCAAACCATTCAGCGCGATGCCCAAAATGCCGTGCCCTACTGCTATCGAGCGGCAGCGTATCGACAGCAGGGCGATCGTCAACGGGCAATCGCAGATCTAGAATCCGCCGCCGCTCTGCTCCATGCCCAAGGTGAACACCGCACCTTGGCACAAATCACCCAAGCCCTTGGCAGCCTCAAGCAGAGCGCCCTCGTTCAGCCCCTCCCCATGCACACGGCTTAACCCACCACCGCACAACGGACGGCAAGGCAGTGTGGTCAGATATTCGGCAATCAGGGTTGGGTTGATACACCGGGGCAATGCCCCGCTAGGGCTGAGCAATATCCGACAAGCTGGGCGTCACAGGGACTGAAAGCTGATTCCAATCAATATCCGGCATTCGCTCTGCGGCTTTGCGGAGGGCAAGCTCCCAGTGTTTTCGCATTTTAATCAGGTAGGGATCCCCAGCCTGAAACTGCGCCCGGTGGGAAATGGCAAAACTATCGGCTTTGTACAGCACCATGTTTATGGGAGGGCCAACGGACAGATTCGAGCGCATGGTCGAATCAATGGACAGCAGCGCACACTTGGCGATCGCATCCAACGCAGAATCAAAGGTCAAAGTGCGATCAAGAATGGGCTTGCCATACTTTGTTTCTCCAATTTGCAAAAAGGGCGTTTCCGGCGTCGCCCGGATGCAGTTGCCCTGGCTATAAATCAAGTACAGTTGCGGAGCCTCTCCCCGAATCTGACCGCCGAGCAAAAAGCTGCACTGAAAATCGATGCGATCTTTCTCAAGCCAGGGACGATCAAGATCCTGCAATTTACGAATGCAACTGCCCACATAACGCGCTACGTCATACAGCGTTGATAGCGTATGCAAGTTGATGTCAGCATTGACAACAATGTCGCGCTCAATGACGTGCAGCACTGCTTGGGTAATCGATAGATTGCCAGAGGTACACAAAATGAGAACGCGATCGCCCGGCACTGAAAAATCAAACAGTTTTTGATAGGAGGAGATGTAGTCTACCCCAGCATTCGTCCGCGAGTCTGCTGCAAGCACCAACCCCTCTCGAACTGAAATCCCCAAACAGTAGGTCATCGATTTTTCTGCAAACACTAGCAATTGCCATCAAAAAAGATAGAGGTTGACTGCGGCAAGGGGCTAAACCGTCCGCACCCTACTGCTCAGCTTGCGGCAGACCCATGAGCCTCTACCTTTAACGTTCCCGTATGGTTAGCGCAAAGTCGCGGTGATTGAATGCCAGAACCGTTACTTTTTCCACTCCACAATAAAAGCGCTAGGAGCAACCCCAGCGCTTTTACACTCACCCAAGCCTAGATAGTGGTCGCATGATCGCGCATGCCTACCGTTGAGCAACACGACTTTACACACCAGCAACCGTTGTTGGCAGGGAGAAAGTCTTGGATGAAATTGAGTGCTTTGGGAAGTATCATGACGCTTTTGCAAATAACCCCCAAGCACTCATTCACACTTGCATCCCCTACGACCCCGTTTGCTTACTGGAGGTTTGGATATAGAGAATCAACAAGAACACCGTAGGAACTAAAACGAACAAAATGCTCGCAACAAAACCTAGATTGTTAACTTCCATGACTTAAGCCTCTACTCTCACGCCATATCACAGCACTTGTCATAGTCTACGATATCTCGGAAGGCTCAGGAGTGGGAAAGGTCGGAACGGGGCGTGATCGCCCAGATATTGGTTATCCCGCTCCACTCCATACCCAATTGGGCAATCACCCGCACTTCGCGATCGCCCAACCCCGCCGCCCCCAAGACATGCTACTTACCAGGCTTTTTGCTCGGCTTCGTCAGCACCGTCACCGGGCCATTCACAATCGTTTGGCACGCCAGTCGGCAGTAACTCCCCCGCTTCCGCAGCTTTCGCTCCTCAACCGCAGTGCGGGGAGAGAGGTTTTCTTCCCCCTCAACAATCTCCACCACACAGGTGCCGCACTGCCCATAGCCGCCACAGTTCGTCATCTTGCCCACCAGGGTATAGATGTCGATGCCGTTCTCCATGGCCTTGTAGCGAAGGTTTGCCCCCTCGGCGACAACCACCTCTTTATCTTCGTTAAGAAACTTAATGACCGTCACGACGTTACCTCCTTACTGCGCATAACCCTGACAAGGTGCGAGATATCAGCGCTTCTGGGCGCGGGAAAAACCGCGTCCCCGCCCAAAGCGCTCCCGAAGTGTAAGCCTTCTCCACCTCGCCCCAGGGACGATATTGCGTGGAACATGAGCACTGGATACACTTCTTCATATGATCCTGGGTTTGCGTTCATTCATCGCGAATCTCGCACTGTGAGTATGGTTGCATCGCTACCAAGGCGATCGCAAACCCGTTCTCGGTTAAGGGGCTGTTCTAAGGTGATCGCAATGAACAGTGGGCGGTGATAAGTCTGGTAGGCTAATCAATATCTGCGACTCTTAACAAAAACCTGCAAAACATCTGTCGAAACCAAGAGGAGGAGAGTAGTCGATGGGACTACCCTGGTACCGTGTACACACGGTCGTCCTGAATGATCCAGGCCGACTGATTTCAGTGCACTTAATGCATACCGCATTGGTTGCAGGCTGGGCAGGCTCGATGGCCCTTTTCGAGCTGGCAACCTTTGATCCAAGCGATCCCGTCCTGAACCCGATGTGGCGTCAGGGCATGTTTGTGCTTCCCTTTATGGCCCGTCTGGGCGTGACCCAATCTTGGGGTGGCTGGAGCGTCACTGGCGAGACCGCTGTTGACCCTGGCTTCTGGAGCTTTGAAGGCGTCGCTGCCGCACACATCGTGCTGTCGGGTCTGCTGTTCCTAGCAGCCTGCTGGCACTGGGTGTATTGGGATCTTGATCTGTTCCGGGATCCCCGCACTGGCGAGCCTGCCCTAGACTTGCCCAAAATGTTCGGAATTCATCTGTTTCTGTCTGGGCTCCTATGCTTCGGCTTTGGAGCATTTCACCTCACGGGCCTGTGGGGGCCGGGTATGTGGGTTTCTGACCCCTACGGCCTCACTGGCCACGTCCAAGCTGTCGCCCCAGCATGGGGGCCTGAAGGCTTCAACCCCTTCAATCCTGGGGGAATTGTGGCTCACCACATCGCCGCTGGAATTGTCGGCATTATTGCGGGTCTTTTCCACCTGACGGTGCGTCCTCCCCAGCGGCTCTACAAAGCGCTGCGGATGGGGAACATTGAGACGGTGCTTTCCAGCAGTATTGCTGCGGTCTTTTTCGCAGCTTTCGTTGTTGCTGGAACGATGTGGTACGGCAGTGCTGCGACGCCGATTGAGCTGTTTGGCCCTACCCGCTACCAGTGGGATAGTGGCTACTTCCAGCAAGAGATTGAGCGTCGGGTGCAGGCAACCCTTGCCCAGGGCGGCTCCTTGGAAGAGGCCTATGGTGAAATCCCTGAAAAGCTGGCCTTCTATGACTACGTGGGCAATAGTCCTGCCAAGGGCGGTCTGTTCCGTGTTGGGCCGATGGTTCAAGGGGATGGCATCGCTGAGGAGTGGCTTGGTCACCCGGTCTTCAAAGATGGTGAGGGTCGGATTCTGAGCGTGCGTCGCTTACCAAACTTCTTTGAAACCTTCCCGGTGGTGTTGGTAGATAAAGATGGTATTGTGCGTGCGGATATCCCCTTCCGTCGGGCTGAATCAAAGTACAGCTTTGAGCAAACGGGGGTTACTGCAACCTTCTACGGTGGGTCTTTGAATGGGCAAACCATTACCGACCCGGCTGAGGTGAAGCGAATTGCTCGTAAGGCCCAGCTTGGCGAACCCTTTAACTTTGATCGCGAAACTCTGGGCTCTGACGGTGTCTTCCGGACAAGCCCACGCGGTTGGTTTACCTATGCCCACGCAGTGTTTGCGCTGCTGTTCTTCTTCGGGCACATCTGGCATGGTGCGCGCACCCTCTACCGCGACGTGTTCGCTGGGATCGATCCCGATCTCTCTCCTGAGCAGGTCGAGTGGGGTTTCTTCCAGAAGGTGGGTGATAAGTCTACCCGTGCTTCCTAGGATTTGGCGCGAGCTTGCTGTGATGGATTGATGGTGAACGTCGCTCAGCGATCGCGCCCTGGGGCCAGGGCCGGCGCTGAGCGATTCTCATCCTTTAGACTGAAAGTACGTAGGACGATTAAGAGGCATTCACCATGGAAAGCGTGGCTTACATTTTCATTTTTGCCTGCATCATTGGAACGCTCTTTTTTGCGATCGCATTTCGTGAGCCTCCCCGGATCAGCAAAGACTAACGTCTTGCAGTCCTCGTGATAGGGGAGAGTTGAGTCGTTGTTGATCTGCTGGCCACCGCGATCGAGGTTGACCAAAAGATGTTCGTATCAAACACCCTTTCTCAGCAACCTGAGAAAGGGTGTTTTTTTTGAGATAGGGTTCGATAAGATACACCCAAGGGTGCTTGACCCTAGATATGGGTCTGGGGATTGCAGCGATCGCCCCGCCCAATCAATCAGGGCAGGTTTTGCCCCGATTTCGGGTCAGCCGCAGTACCTTGCCCGATTCGTTCCCTCGCCGCGAGGTCTACTCGAATGCAGTGTCCGTTCTGCCAACATCCCAACAACCGTGTCTTAGAGTCTCGCGCAGCAGAGGCGGGTCGCAGCATTCGCCGCCGTCGAGAGTGTCTCGCCTGCGAACGACGGTTCACCACCTATGAGCGGATTGAATACGTGCCCATTGTGGTGATTAAACAAAGCGGCGATCGCGAATCCTTTGATCGGTCTAAAGTCTTGCGGGGCATGGTGAGAGCCTGCGAAAAAACCGGTGTAGACGCCCAGGTTTTGGAAGCCCTCGTGGATGATATTGAAGCCGAACTCCAACTGCGCGCCCGTCGAGAAGTTGAAAGTCATGAGATTGGCGAACTGGTATTGAAAAAGCTCCGAGCCCTCAATGAAGTCGCCTACGTCCGCTTTGCGTCAGTCTATCGCCAGTTTCGCGGCATCCATGACTTCGCCGAAGCCCTCAAGCAGCTCCATGAGCCCAATGCCGATGAAGCGTCTGATGCAGATCTTGGGCAGCGCCTTAACGCCCTGATTTCCTAAATCGTCGAGCAGTTCCCGAACCCCAAACGAACCTGAGCCATATCGCAGTTTGGTCATGAGAGCGTTGACGCCTGTGAGCTGGGGCATTGTTGCGATCGCGAAAGCCCGCAACATCGGCCCTGATCCATCACAATCGGAACCATTTCCACGCCCTTGACATCGCCAGCCCGGTACATCCTGCAAGGATTCTGGAAGTGATAGCCCCTGCAACCTCAAGGGAAGATTTCTTCATCAGCGCCCTGGCGATCCGAATATCTTCAGGTATAATTTTAGATCTCGCGGGAATTAGCTTCCCGTGCATTTCACTGCGAGCTCAGTGCGCCTTATCGTGCTGCTGTCAGCAGCGTCAACATCTCGACAGGTACGGAACGGAGCACCCATCACAGTACCCATTACGGAGACAACAGTAGGTAAACATTAGCATGGTCAATCAGGTAGAGCAGGAAAGGGATACAACAGATATTGGGTTTACCCATGAAGACTTCGCGGCACTGTTAGATAAATACGATTATCATTTCAGCCCTGGAGATACCGTCGCGGGTACAGTCTTTAGCTTGGAACCCAGGGGAGCCCTCATCGACATCGGTGCCAAAACCGCTGCCTATATTCCGATTCAGGAAATGTCGATCAACCGGGTTGAAGCCCCCGAAGAGGTGCTTCAAGCCAACGAAACGCGCGAATTTTTCATCTTGACCGATGAAAATGAAGATGGGCAGCTCACCCTTTCCATTCGCCGAATTGAATACATGCGTGCTTGGGAGCGCGTGCGTCAGCTTCAGCAAGAGGATGCCACGGTACGATCTGGCGTCTTTGCTACCAATCGAGGTGGTGCGCTGGTTCGCATTGAAGGGCTACGAGGGTTCATTCCCGGTTCTCACATCAGCACCCGCAAGCCCAAGGAAGAACTGGTAGGCGAAGATCTGCCTTTGAAGTTCTTAGAAGTGGATGAGGAGCGAAATCGTCTTGTCTTGAGCCATCGTCGGGCGCTGGTTGAGCGTAAGATGAACGGTCTTCAAGTGGGCGAAGTGGTGCTGGGTACCGTGCGCGGCCTGAAGCCCTACGGCGCATTTATTGATATTGGCGGCGTGAGTGGCCTACTGCACATTTCTGAGATTTCCCACGACCACATTGACACGCCCCACAGCGTGTTTAACGTGAACGATGAAATCAAGGTGATGATCATTGACCTTGATGCAGAGCGTGGGCGGATTTCGCTCTCGACGAAGCAGCTTGAGCCAGAGCCTGGCGATATGGTGAAAAACCCTGATCTGGTCTTCGACAAAGCCGAAGAAATGGCGGAGAAGTATCGCGAACAACTGCGCAAGCAGGCGGAGGCCGAGGCAGCTTCCGAGGTTCAAGAGGATATGGTTTACATTGATGAAGATGACGCCGATTCGCCCGCAGACTAACGCTGTTTTGGCTTAGGGTTCGGGTTCTTTGTGGACAAAAGTGTGTGCAAGCCGTGGCTCCGCTGCGGCTTGCGTCTTTTTGGGGGAGGGAATTTGGGTTTGGTAACGGTATTGTGTCGTAGCGTTCAGTCAAATGCAGTCCAATTTGAGGCGATTGAGGCGGTTGTCTTTGACAAAGACGGCACGCTGGCAGACTCTCACCAGTTTTTGCGATATCTTGCCCGATCGCGATCGCGCCATCTAGAGGCCCAGGTGGCGGGCGTCTACGACGCGATGTTAGCGGCCTACGGTGTGCGGGGCGATTGCCTCGACCCGGCGGGGTTGATGGCCGTCGGTACCCGTCAAGATAACCTCATCGCGGCGGCGGCCTATGTCGCGGCCCAAGGCTACGGATGGGCCGAGGCGATCGCGATCGCCCAACAAACCTTTGTGGCGGCTGATCAAGCTCCGGTTCGCAAAGCCGACCAAACCCCACCCTACGAAGGCATTTTGCCGCTGCTCGATCGCCTCCGGCGGGCGGCAGTTAAACTCGCGATCGTCTCCGGCGACACGACCCACAACATTCAAGACTTCCTCGATCGCTACGATCTCAGCGACCAATTTGCCTGGTTTCAAGGCAGCGATCGCGAATGGGCTAAGCCAGACCCACGCCTGTTCGCCCAAGCCTGCGCAGAGCTTGGCGTCTCGCCCGCACGAACTCTGGTGATTGGAGACTCGGCCCTGGATGAGCAACTTGCCCACAGGGGCGGAGCTGCTGGCTTTATCAGCGTGACCTGGGGAAGTGGCCCCCCAATCCCTACCGCAGATGCTACAGTAAACAGCCCAAGTGCGATTACCCTTGGCCCACCCCTTGTAGCCGATTCAGGCTCTGCCGCTGCTGAAAGTCACGTCCCGACGGAAACTTTACGGTAGTCTGGTGGCTGATTCCTTCGCGATCGCGCCGCCTAAGTTGAGGCGAGACTCGCGTGTTTGATCGCGACCTTCCCCCTACGCCCGTTGTCCTCAATGCCGTTTGCCCTAGGGCCACGAAGCGCTGCATTGAGTGTCCCATCATCGTTTGCTGTGAAGAGGATTATGCTCGTGTCTCGTCGCTACCTGTTTACCTCCGAGTCCGTTACCGAAGGTCACCCCGACAAAATTTGTGACCAACTGTCCGACACCATCCTAGACGCCTTGTTAACCCAAGATGCCAGCAGTCGTGTTGCGGCAGAAGTGGTGGTGAACACAGGGCTTGTGCTGATCACAGGCGAAATCTCGTCCAATGCTTCGGTGAACTATGTGTCGCTGGTGCGCAAAAAAATTGCAGAAATCGGCTACACCGATCCCACGAACAATGGCTTTTCGGCAGATAGCTGCTCGGTTTTGGTGGCATTGGATGAGCAGTCCCAGGACATTGCCCAAGGGGTTGACCGAGCCTTTGAAACCCGCGAAGATGCGAGCGATGAAGCCTGGGACGCGATCGGAGCGGGCGACCAGGGCATTATGTTCGGCTTTGCCTGTGACGAAACTCCAGAGCTCATGCCCATGCCCGTGAGTTTGGCGCACCGGATTTCTCGACGGCTGGCCACAGTGCGGAAATCCGGTGAACTACCTTACCTGCGACCCGATGGCAAAACCCAGGTGACCGTCGCCTATGAAGCGGGTCGGCCCGTCGGTATCGATACCATTTTGATTTCCACGCAACACACCGAAACCATCGGCGATATTACCGATGGGGCGGCAGTCCAGGCCAAGATCAAGGAAGATCTGTGGAGCCACGTCGTTTTGCCAATTTTTGCGGATCTGGCGGTGCAGCCCGATGCAAATACGCGCTTTTTGGTGAATCCAACGGGTAAATTCGTTATCGGTGGCCCCCAGGGCGATTCAGGGCTGACGGGGCGCAAAATTATTGTGGATACCTACGGCGGCTACTCCCGCCATGGGGGTGGGGCTTTTTCTGGAAAGGATCCGACCAAAGTGGATCGCAGCGCGGCCTATGTATGCCGCTATGTGGCGAAAAATATCGTCGCTGCTGGTTTGGCTGCCAAGTGTGAAGTGCAGTTGAGCTACGCGATCGGCGTTGCTCGCCCCGTCAGTATTTTTGTGGATACCTTTGGCACAGGCACCGTTGACGAAGAGATCTTGTTGAAGCTGATTCGCGAACACTTTGAGCTGCGTCCGGCGGGGATCATTCACACCTTTGATTTGCAGCGGCTTCCTGCTGCGCGTCAGGGGCGATTTTATCAAGAGGTGGCGGCCTATGGTCACTTTGGACGTACGGATCTCGACCTCCCTTGGGAAAAAACGGACAAGGCAGAAATGCTGAAGCAGGCGGCCAGCACGCTGTTTGCGGGGACAGGCGTCTAGGGAACGAGGCGAATGGAAGATGCACCTTGGGCATTGAAGGAGTGGTCGATCGCGATTGAGGCGTTACTCGCGGGCGACTTTATTCTGTTGCTGCGTAAGGGTGGCATCCATGAGCGGGGGGAGCAGTTTTGGGTGGCGAACAATCGCGCCCTGCTGTTTCCTACCGTTGAGCATCAGCAGCCCTACTGGCTCAAGGAACCCTACCGCGATCGCGTCCTTGCGTCTCCCGGTGATGCAAACCCCAATTCCGCCATGATCACGATTCCTGGTTGGGCAGAAATCACTGAGGTGTTACCTGTGGCGTCTCCAGCGGCGGCGGCGGCGCTGTTGCCCCACCACATTTGGACGGCAGAGTGGCTGCGCGATCGCATGGCCTGGAAGCCAGAACGTCCCCTTGTGGCGCTGCTGCTGCGTGCCCATCGGTTCCACGTGCCGGTGACTCTGCCCCGAGAGCCTCGCTATGGTGGCTGTCGGTCTTGGATTCAGCTCGACAAGGCAGCGATCGCGGCACTGCCCGCCAGTGAGCCCGCGCTGTCGGACGATGCCTATCGCGATCGCGTCATCGCCATTGAAACTACCCTGACCGCTGTGGCCTAATTCTCTCCATTAAGGCTGGGGATCAGCGCCGTCAGGGCATCCTGGAGATCTTGGGTGAGGTCGGATACAGCTTGGCGACGGCTGCTTTGGTAGGTGGCCCAGCGATCGCTGACGGAAATCGGCTCACCCACCCGGAGCTGTGCAATTTGCGGCCCCAGTTGTGGGCGCGGAAACGGGTTTTCGCCCTTGATGCGCACAATGGTGTCGCGCAGCAGCAGTAAGGTTTCCGCAAAGCGCTCTACGGTGGGGCGTTCGTGCACATAGCGCCCGGTCACCGCCACAAAGCTTTCCACCAGCCGCATGTGCCACATGCGCAGCGATGCTTCTTCGGCAATGCGATCGGCGAGCCCCCGCCCCACCGCCGAAAGGTTGCCTTGCTCCCGCAGTTCTTCGCGATAAATCCAATCCCACCCGGCTTGCTCAATGCGGCGACAGCGATCGATGACGTTGCCGCGCTGGGGTAGCCGAAAGAAGGATTCTGCCACCTGCAACGCTGTATCCAGCAAGTGCTGGAGCCGACTGGTGAGTTCCGCTTTGCTGAGATGGGCGATCGCCCCCGGCGGCAGCGGCTCAATCTCCGCGTGATAAAAGTCCGCGTAGTAGCTTTCCATCAGCGACAGCAGGTGCCCCCCAAGACTCACCAAGCGTGGATAGAGCGCCTGGGCCTCGGGGCCACCATGGGGCAGCGGGAATCTTCCGAGCGGAACCGCTGTCAACCCCGCCTCCTGTTCCAGGGTGGACATGAGCCCATCCAGGGCGGCCCAGGGTGGACTGACATAGCGGTATTGGATGCCCAGGGGCAAAATCACCACCGTTTCGTCGCGCTTTGCCTTGTGCAAATCCTCCACGCACCAAAAGCCAAACTGAGCGATCCCCGGCTCTAGGGGGCTGATGATTTCCGTGTGACCGTTGTTGCCGCCCTCGGGGGCCGCTGCTAGCGGAAACCTGCCGTTGGCAAAGAGATGGCGGGCCGATTTCAAGCCCTGACGATCCACTTTGCCCCGCTGAATCGGCGTGCCCCCTAGCTTGGAATAGAGCCAGCCGACGCCCTGCCCCGCCCAGAGCGGAATGCCGCGATCGTAAATAAAGTGAACATGGGGCGTCATTGAGAGGGAAACGCCCATGTGTCGTGCCGTTTTGGGCATCTCATGCCAGAGCAGATTGGCTAAACAATAGGCATCTTCGGGGCTGGGGTGGCGAAAGGCGATCAAAAATCGGGTATGCCCAGCTTGAAACGCCTGAAATTGCTTGACCAGGGTTGCGGTGCCGCTGGTCTGAATGGTTTTGACGCTGCTGCGCCACCGCATCCACCATGGTAGGCAGGTTTTGACACCCCACCAAACCGTTGGTGTAAAGTCAGGGGGCAAGAATTCCAGGGGCGGCTGGGCGCGGTTCGCGGCGACGGTCATGGCGGCGACGGGGCAACTCCAAAAGGAACGCAGGATCAGGAGGGCGATCGCGCAAGGGATGGCAACCTGTCTAGAGTTATACCTGCTATGAGCAGCGTTGGTACTGCATTCCGGGGAGTTGAGTGACAAGGCCCATTAGCTCAAGCTGAACGAGGGCGCTGAGAATGTCGCCCGTGGTGAGGCGATCGCTGCGTTGCACAATCACATCTAGGGGCGTGGCCTCCGTTGGTACATTGGCAAACACCAGATCCAGCGGCGGATCGAGCTGAGGCGGGATTAGCGGCAGTTCCGTTTGCTGGGCAGCGGGTTCCGCCTCTAGGGGAATGCCGCCCAAGGCTTCGATGAGGAGATGTTCACCCAAAATCAACTGCGCCCCCGTATTCACGAGGGCCAGACAGCCATAGCAGCGGGGATTATCGAGGGAGCCGGGTAGCGCATACACGTCGCGACCGTAGTCATTGGCGAGGCGGGCGGTAATCAGTGCTCCCGATCGCTCCGGGGCTTCGGTAACTAACACGGCGCGGCTGAGTCCGGCGATGATGCGGTTGCGGCGCGGAAAGTGGACGCGATCGGGCTGGGTGCCGGGGGGATATTCGCTCAGCAGCAGGCCCGCCGCCGCGATGTCGCGATACAGATCTAGGTTGCGGCGGGGATACACCACATCTGGCCCGGTGCCGAGCACGGCGATGGTATGGCCGCCTGCATCCAGGCAACTGCGGTGGGCTTCGCAATCGACGCCTTCTGCTAGGCCGGAGATGATGGGAAACCCGGCACGGCTGAGGGCAGTGCTGAGGCGCTGCGTCCACCGTCTGCCATATTCCGAGGGGCTGCGGGTGCCAACGATGCCCACCCCGGCCCGCCGCTGGCAGTCGCCCAACAGGCTGAGATTGCCTCGGTAATAGAGCACGGGGGGCGGGTCGGCAATTTCAAACAGCAGGGCGGGATAGACGGCATCCGCCGGGGTGACGTAGGCAATCTCGCGATCGCTTGGTTCTGTGGCGAGGGGATTGTGCTGACGGCAGTGAGCCGCGATCGCGGCGGCACTGGTTTCTCCAATGCCCTCCACCCGCCGCAACTCCTCCACCGGGGCCGACCATGCCCGCGCCAAGCTGCCAAAGTGCAGAAATACCCGCTTCAGCAAAATTGGCCCGACTCCGGGCACCTGGCTCCAGGCCATCCACCATTGACGCTCGTCTGACACCGCGATGTTCCCCAAAGTTGCTCTGCTTCAATGTGCCCGTTCTGGGAAGGGCAACAACCGAAGCGGGCAATCAATCAGGAACCCGGTAGGCTCAATGGGCAGTGGTGTGCCGCTGTTCTGCTAGGTAGGCAAAGACGCTTTTGTCGCCAATGTCGGGCGGAATGGGCTGAATTCCCTTGCGTAGGGCAAAGATGCCAAAGGCGATCGCCCACAGGCCCAGCATCACCAGCTTGAGGTCATCGCTCCACCAGCCAAACAGGTGCCCCAGGAGCAAAAACGGCACGAGCGGCGTCAGCAGTTTGGTTTCCAGCCGATTGAAGCAAAAGGCTTCCTTAAAATAAATGCCTGTCAGCGCGGCGAAGGTGAAGCCGACGCCCCAGAGCGTTGCGGGGTGCTCATAAACCGTTTGGGCAAAGGGTTCGGGAAAGTGATGGGCGATCGCGAAGGAGGCCACGCCCCCCACCAGCCAAAACCCTTGCAGCAGCCGATGCAGCGGCTTCAGATAGATGTGAATTTTCCATAAGCTGAGCCCCAACCCCAGCCAGAGGGTGCCGTAGCAGGCGCTCAAACCGTGCAGTGACCACGCCGCGTCGCCGCCGTTCAAAAACAGCAGCAAGCCAGCGACGAAGCTGAGAGCCGCGATCGCCAAACCAATGCGATATAGAATCACGTCCCGGCGGTCTTCCGCTTCGATAGTGAAGGGGCCGAACTGGCCTTCATAGACAACGGGTTCCGTAGGTTCAGCGGGGGAGGGGGCTGCTGAGGTCATTCCCTTGCGTCTCAGCCTTTTCAGCTCAGGCGATCGCGCGACATTAGACTGTGGAATTCCACCGCCTCACCTCTATTTCACCACAGGGCGCTAGGCGGGGGCAGCAGCGCTTAACACTTGGGCATCTGTTTGCACGGCAATGGCCTGGTGATCGGCCCAGGTGGTGAGGTCGGCAAGGGCGCGATCTCGATATTGCCCGTAGCGATCGCGCTTGTTGCGGATGCGCTGGGGCAGGGCAGGCAAAATCCCAAAGTTCGGCGGCATGGGCTGAAAGTGTTTGGGCTCAGCGGCGCTGATGAAGTCAAACAGCGCGCCCATCATGGTGGTGACGGGCAGTGCGATCGGGGCTTGCCCCCGCGCCAAACGGGCCGCATTGGTTCCCGCCAGCCAGCCGCCCGCCGTTGCAGCGGTGTACCCTTCGGTGCCCACCAGTTGACCCGCCGCCAGCAGGGTGGGCCGACGGTGGAACTGGAGGGTTGGCCCCAGGAGTTCGGGCGAGTTGATGAAGGTGTTGCGGTGCATGACGCCCATGCGCACAAACTCGGCATTTTCCAGGCCGGGGATCATCCGAAAGACGCGGGCCTGCTCGCCCCAGCGCAGATTCGTCTGAAAGCCCACTAGGTTCCACAGGTTGCCCTGTTTGTCTTCCTGGCGCAGTTGCACCACGGCGTAGGGCTTTTTGTCGCGGTTGGCGGGGTCTTTGAAATCGCCCAGGCGAGCGTCAAAGAGGCCCACGGGCTTCAGCGGCCCATAGCGCATGGTGTCTTCGCCCCGGCGGGCCATTTCTTCGATGGGCAGGCACGCTTCAAAGAATTTTGCCGTTTCGCGTTCAAAGTCCTTCAGTTCTGCTTGTTCTGCGGCACAGAGCGCCTGCCAAAAGGCGAGGTACTGGTCGCGATTCATGGGGCAGTTGAGGTAGGCGGCATCGCCGCGATCGTAGCGCGAGGCCAAAAAGGCCACGTCTCGGTTAATGCTGTCGCCGACGACGATGGGGCTAGCGGCGTCAAAAAAGCTCATGTAGGCTTGCCCGGTGAAGCGCTGCAAGGATTCTGACAGGGCGGCGCTGGTCAAGGGGCCGCTGGTGAGAACGACGATGCCGTCTGCGGGGATTTGGGTGACTTCCTCGCGCCGCAGCTCGATCAGCGGGTGAGATTCCAAGGTTTCGGTGAGGTTACGGCTAAACATGGCGCGATCGACGGCCAGTGCACCCCCGGCAGGAACCTGGTGCTCGTCAGCTTTGCCAATGACGATCGATCCTAGCCGCCGCAGTTCTTCGTGGAGGAGCCCGGAGGCGCGATCGCTGGACTGTGCGCCAAAGGAGTTGCTGCACACCAGTTCAGCAACGTGCTCGGTGTGGTGGGCGGGGGACTGTTTCACCGGACGCATCTCATGCAAAATCACCGGCACTCCGGCCTGGGCGATTTGCCAGGTTGCTTCGGTGCCTGCGAGGCCGCCGCCAATGACGTGGATGGGTCGCATGGGAGGGGTAACCGTGATTTCCAGCTTTTCTAGAATAGCGACTCCCAAGCTTGGGAGAGGACTTTTCCGCCCCTCTTTCTCCCAGTTTTGGGGCTGGGGAATGAAGAGTGCTGGGGGCGCAAAGGACTGGGGGCGCAAAGGATATGAACGCCTCAACTTCAGCCCTGCGATCGCGAGTGGATCGCGAGCCCCTGGCTATCCCCGCCCTATTTTTTCCATCACGCCCCTTGGTTACCCTATGATAAAAACTTTTTCACCCTGCGGAATACGCGCCCCAAAATCATAGAGCTATCGCCTAATTTAATTGAAAATCTTACTGAATCCTCAGCGCTTTTACTTAACAGTTTTTTATGCCCAAATTACACCCCTCTTCCGAACTATTCGCCCCCTGTCGCCCGCCAGAATGACCCCAGGCATGCCTCCAACGAAAACCTCAAAAAACCTCGCCTGGAAAGGAATTGTGAGATTCCTGGGAGCGCAAGATTGCGATCGCTACCCGCTGCTAAATTGTTGTCTTTGCCACAGTTTCGCGGTCTGGTCCCATCTTTCTGAAGGGGAAATTTTTGTTAAAGTCAAGCATTTGTAGGAAGGAGATTTTAGACTGAAAGTGGATAGAAAAACGCGGGATAAATCAAGCGCATCATTGCACCCAAAACGAGTCCCGAAAATCAAAATCAGTCCTGGCAAGCTGTACCCGTCTCTTTTGATATCGACTTGCCCCCGACTTGATGGCTCCCCACAGGAGGAATTTCCAATGTTTGACCAGTGGATAGGCTTTGAACCCGGTAATTGGACAAAGACGATTAACGTTCGCGACTTCATCCAAGCCAACTACACCCCCTACGAGGGCGATGGTTCGTTTCTTGCAACTGCAACGGAAGGTACCCAACAGCTTTGGCGGCAAGTCTTAGCGTTGATGAATGCAGAGCGCGATCGCGGCATCCTCGACGTAGACACCGCCCTGCCCACCAGCATCACCGCCCACGCCCCCGGCTACATTGACCAAGCCGCCGAGCAAATCGTCGGCCTGCAAACCGATAAGCCCCTGAAGCGGGCCATCATGCCCTTTGGCGGCATCCGCGTGGTGAAAAAATCCCTGGAAGCCTATGGCTACACCCTCGACCCGCAATCGGCCAGTCCATCACCACCCTGGCAGAAATGGCGGGGATTACCGTTCCTGACGGTACGCGCCTGCTGATTGGTGAAGTAACCGCGATCGGCACAGAGGAACCCTTCGCCTATGAAAAGCTGTCGCCGATTTTGGCGATGTATCGCGCGGCGGACTTTGCCCAGGCTGTGGACATGGCGGAGCAGTTGGTGCAGTTTGGCGGGCGGGGCCACACCT
>JACYME010000004.1 GCA_015272155.1 Leptolyngbyaceae cyanobacterium T60_A2020_046 | reverse complement strand
GGCCGTGAATCGCAGCATCCCGCAAAGGTTCACCATTGTTGGAGCAGAGCGGCCCGCGAATGCTGACCCGATGCTCACCATCTGGCCCCATCAGCGTCCACTGCATGTCTGTCGCGAGGTGTCCATAGGTAAGGCAAGCGTGGTGGGCGAGATCTGCCGGGTTTTGGGGAACACCGTGGTGGCTCAGATAGCCGGGCGCAGCACAGAGAATCACCGGGGCGGGGAAGAGTTCGTGGACGATAAGGCTGGGGGTGTCAGGCGGTTGGGCGATGCGCACCGTCACGTCGAAACCTTCATCAATGGGGTCAATGAGGCGATCGCTGAGGCTGAGTTCCACATGCAGGTCAGGGTAGTGCTGCAAAAAATCCGCGATCGCCGGAGCCAAAAACAGCGTTCCAAAGGACATCGGCGCATTCACCCGCAACTGCCCACGCGGCTCCGTTTGCAGCGTTGAAACTGCCAGCTCCGCCTCTTCCAAATCCGCCAAAATCGCCACACATCGCTCATAAAACGCTAGCCCCGTTGGCGTAGGGCTCACCTTGCGCGTCGTGCGGTGCAGCAGTTGCACCCGCAAATCATCCTCCAAATTCAGCACCAGCTTGTTCACCGCCGATCGCGACAGCCCCATCTCGCGAGCCGCCGCCGCAAATCCACCCACCTCAACCACCCTCACAAAGGCGCGAATACTTTCAAACTTGTCCATACCCGATCCCGATTTGTCGCATTTCAGGATACAGTACGTCCACCAAAAGCCATATTGTCTTTTACTTTAGTTCAATTCATAATAGAGCCATCGGGAAACCCGATCCCTCACCCGACACCACCGAAGGTGACCCTATGATTACGATTCGTCCTGCCCAAGCCCGGGGCGCAGCCAACTTTGGCTGGCTCGACAGTCGCCACACCTTCTCCTTTGGCAACTATTACGACCCTGCTCACATGGGTTTTGGCCCCCTGCGCGTCATCAACGAAGACAAGGTGACCCCAGCGCAAGGCTTCTCCACCCACGGCCACCGTGATATGGAAATTATTTCCTACGTGCTCGATGGCGCGCTGGTTCACAAAGACAACATTGGCAACGGTTCCACCATTCGCCCGGGGGATGTGCAGCGCATGTCTGCCGGGACGGGCATTCTCCACAGCGAATACAACGCCTCGCAAACTGACCCGGTTCACTTTTTGCAAATCTGGATTTTGCCCGAAGCACGCGGCATCGACCCCGGCTATGAGCAAACCCACTTTGCCCCCGACGAAAAGCGCAGACAGTTGCGGTTGATTGGCTCTCGGGATGGCCGCGACAGCTCCGTCACCATTCACCAAGACGTGAATCTCTACGCCACAACCTTGGCCGCAGAAGAATCGGTATCCCACGACTTGGCACCGGGGCGATTGGTGTGGATTCAGGTGGCGCGCGGGGCCGTGACCCTGAATGGCGAAACCCTGACCGCTGGCGATGGGGCCGCCATTCAGGATGAGGCGGCGCTGACCTTGGTGGGCACTGCCGATGAGGCAGAAGTTTTGCTGTTTGATATGACGGCTTGATCTCTCGGACTCGCGAGGTAAGGGGTCAACACGGGCCGCAGCCTCTCCCACGACAACGGGTTGCAGCCCTACGCGAGTCCATCTGGGTGTCATTCGCCAGCGATCTCACTGTTGCTCCGGTGGTTCGGATGCACCCTAGAGTTTGGAGGCCATGCGAGGTCTCCAAAGACAACGGGTCGCGATCGCGGCCCGTCCGCAGGATGGCAACTCGCCATCCTAGATTCGTTGGTTCATGAACTGTTCTAGCAAAACACCGTTGAACGTTGAGGAAAGCACAATGGATAACCCCACAGTGGCGGCAAAAAAGCCCGCAGTAATGGAGTTAGAGCCCGGTAATTATTGGTTTTGCACCTGTGGCAACTCGGCAAATCAGCCCTTTTGCGATGGCGCACACCAAGATACAGGCTTTACGCCAATGAAGTTCACGATTGAAGAAAAACAGCAGGTGGCGCTGTGTCAGTGTAAGCACACGGGCAATGCTCCCTTCTGCGACGGATCGCACGCCAAGCTGTAATCTGGCCGTCCGTTGCTGCTCACGAAGAGATGGACAGGTCGCGAGACTGAGCGGAACAATCCCCCAAGCCTGGATAACGCGGAAGGGCTGGGGGGATTGTGGTGTCATGGGGTTGGTGGTTGCCGGAGGGCCAACCGATTGAAGCCCCTTGAGGGCGGCATTGACATCAGTACAGGGTTTGCATGAGTCGCTTACGGCCATCGCGGGTCAGGGAATGATCGTCGCCGAGGATTGCGAACAACGTCAGCAAGGCTTTACGCGCAGCATCTTTGCCATAGGCGCGATCGCGCTTCACCAAATCCAGCAGGTGGGCGATCGCGGTGTCATAATCCCCCGCGATCGCAGCGGCAATCCCCTGGACATAGCACTGCCCAGCGGGCGTCTCGGCCCCCTCAACCCCCACTGCCAAGGTGTGGTGCCAGTCCAGCACTGCCTGCAACGCCTGGGCGCGATCCCCCTCTGGGCGCTGGAGCGGGTCAATTTGCGCAAGGAGCGCTGTAGCGGTGTCAAGCTCGCCCTGGCTGAGATAAAACTGGGCCGCATCTAGGCACAAACTCGGGCGATCGCCATAGCGCGCGAGCAGCGTTGCATACTGGGCCGCCACGGTTACCGTGTCACCTTGGGCCTGGGCCGCCGCGATCGCCTCCAGCCCACGCTCCAGATCAGACCGGAGGCCCAGTTTGCCCAACAACTCCCGCAACTGCGGCTCTGGCAACATTCCCACAAACCCGTCATAGACTTGGCCTTGGGTCACCACCTTCACATCGGGCACCCCCTCCACACGATAGATACGCGCCAGTTCAGGATTTTGGTCAATATCCACCGTCGCCAGCACAAAGTCATACTCGTCGCTGAGCTGGGTCAACAACGGTTTGAGCATTTGGCATGGGCCACACCACTGGGCAAAAAAGTCGAGAATAACGGGTGCATCGAGCGATCGCTCCAACACCGCCTCATCAAAGGTTTGACTTGAAACTTCAACAACAGCGCCCATCAGACAATCCCCTCAATGGCATGGCTAGCACTCAAGTTAGCGCTTACCCGCGCCCCGTGATGAGGTCATACAGCGACAACAGCACCTCAATCACAATCAAAATCACCACATACCACTCCAGCCGCAGCCCCGTTTTCTGCTGCTGAATCTCCAGCGCCGTCTCCGCCGTGCGAGAAACCAGCTCCAGCTTGCGCTCTAGGGCTGCGTGCCGCTCACGAATTTCGTACTCATCTTCCAAGCGGGCATAGAGACGATCCAGCTCAGGATATTCCCACAACAGCTCTGGCTTATCAACAATTTCGACCCGGCCCACAATCTTGTGCTGAATCATGAGCGAGTTCCCAATCTGCCGCAACAGATCAGACGGCCCCTGTCGCCGCCAGCGCTGACTTTGCAACTGCGCAGCAAAGGGCTCAATCTGGTCGAAAACCTTAGCGGACTCGGTCTCATACTGAGCCAGCACCACACTCTTTGCCAAGACATCCGCCACCAATTGCAGGCTTGGGATATCCAACTGCGCCAGAAAGATGACGCCCCCCTCAACCTTGCCCACATTGACCGGAGCCAGGTTGATAAACGCCTCCTCTGTCTCAGGAGTGTCAAAGAGATCTACAATCAAGCCCTGAATGTCTGTTAGAAACTTGGCTTCCTCAATGGCAGAAAGGCCAAACAGGATCGCTGCACCGTAGTCAAACAATGCAACACAGCTACTCTCCCCGCTGGCTACCATCAGCGGATCATGGGCCAAGGGTTCAGTGTGGGTAAAAGGTTGGAGGTCGACTCGCTGCCCTAAAAAATAGGCGCGAACTTTCACAGAGTCTTGTTCTGAAAATAATGTGACCATTCTGTCTCTTAAGTGTTGGATAAAGACACACTGGAACTATTGAGCTTAGGGCATGACTCTCGCCCCATACCTTGAGTTGTAGACCATCAACACGGCTATCATCGCAGCGATCGCGACAGCACTAAGGGGATCAAAGGATTAGGGAATGAAACGAATTCTATTTGTGCTCGGAGTTCTCGACGATGAAGACGTGGATTGGCTGGTCAGCAGCGGCCACCGCCGAGAACTTGCCCAAAATGAGGTACTGATTCGCGAAGGCGAACGCTGCTCTGCCATTTACCTAATTTTGACCGGGCAGCTCACGGTCTCAGTGGCGCGTCCTGAACAAACCGCGATCGCGTGGCTCTCCAGCGGCGAAGTGGTGGGCGAAATGTCCTTCATCGATCATCTGCCCCCCTCCGCCACCGTCACCGCCACCGAATCCCCCACCGTCGTCCTTGAAATCCCTGGCGATGCCCTCCGCAGCAAACTTGAACAAGACCTAGGCTTTGCCAGTCGGTTCTACCGTGCCCTGGCCATTTTGCTCTCAACTCGGCTGCGGGGCACCGTGCGCCACCTAGAAGCCGAATACTGGCGACCCATCGCCATCAGCGAAGACGACTGCTCCCCCGACATGGCCGATTACATCACCCTCGGGGGCATCCGCTATGACTGGATGATGCGTCGCCTCAAAGACGTTGACGTCAGCAACTGGGAATCACTGTCCTAGGGTTACCCCATCCAGACGCCCCAACCTAGGTGATCGGTCAATCCAAGGGTGACGGGTGCCAACAACACCTCACCCAATCGCGGCCATACTCCCCCGTGATCCGTAAGCCCATGCCCCCTGTAGCAATCCAATGCTCAGATACGGCCAAAGCCCTGCTGGGCACCCTAAAATGAGACACTAAGGTTCGGCGGAATGGCGTCGCAGTTCGTCTGGGGGAATGTTAAAGTGACGACACTGCGGCAGATGCCGCTTGAATGATGCGTGTCAAGCGTAAGCAGTTGTTCATTGATGGGATGAGGCGTTGGGCATGTCTGCAGATTCTCAGCTCAGCAGCATCTTAATTGTTGAGGATAGTAAGGGAAGACGGGAAATCATGTTGGATGGGTCAGTCTACTCGATTGGCCGTGATCCGAAATGCGACATTCGTCTGTCGTCTCAGTTTGTGTCGCGTCATCACGCGACGCTGGTGCAACTCCCAAAGGATGACAACACGTACTACTACCGCATTGTAGATGGCAACCTGAAGGGCAAGCCTAGCGCCAATGGAATGTTGATCAACGGACGCAAGCTCCAAGCCCACGACCTGAAGAATGAGGACGAAATTGTGTTTGGGCCACAGGCTCGGGCAATTTATTACCAGCTTCGCCGAGATTCTTCTTCCACATTGCCGCCGGATGAGTTTGACATCACCCTGATTAGTCCCAATATGGTGGATGAGCTAGAGGATGATGAAGGCTAGCAGACAACTCCGCCAAGCCTGTGGAAACGAGGGCTCAGCGGGCAAAACCTAGGGAGCTTGTCAAGCTCCGCCAGAGACAGACCAATGCCGCTCCGACAAGGGATGCGATTTATCAACGGAATGCCCACGTTGGTAGGGATCGGGATAAAAATTCGCGTGCTACACCGCGCCAATCGGGGCGCTTTCTAAAGCTTGATTGACCGCCCTAAAGACTCGGTGGCAATGGTTGTCAACACTCAGGGGGAGCTCTTCATTTTTGACGACAAGATTCACCTTCGTCGAAGGTTCATCGACCGTCGGTGGGTTAATCAACATCTCGACCGTCGCCAACTGAGCAGGCTTGACCCCACCGGGCTTTTCCTTCGCAACGAGATATTCGTCATTCTCATAGATCAGGTTGAGATCGCACGAGGCTAAGGTTTCGAGCAGCACTTGCCGAAGCTGAACCGCCGAACTCGCTGCTTTGTATAGCGTGGTGTATCGTGCCATAAGCGATCAATAGATTAATGATGTCCAAATCCCTGCTTCACAGACTCTCAACAATAATCAGCGTGTAATCCAATCAGCACTGGATAAACTTTAGCAGGCAATTCCAAAACGCTGCACTAGCATGTAGCATAACCTGTTCCGTCTGAACAGTTTGCAACGCTGGATACGCTTTGCCTGCAAGGGTTTTGCATCGTTTCAGGATTGAATGCAACACTGTGATGCGAGTGATGAGAGATAAATCGGGGTCAGGCTGGCTGGGGACACGCTCAAAGGACAATGGCGCAGCACTTTCACTGCTCGAATCAAGTTTTTGGAGTCTGTATCACTGTTCAGTCACTCAGACATCTGTAGCTCTGGTAGGCGGTAAAGATAACGGTTTTAGTTTTTTAATCGCGATCGCAACAGGGTTGGTAACCACGGTGGAGTCAGGATGAACGGAAAGCTGATTGTTTTTGAGGGGGTGGAGGGCGCGGGCAAAACCACCCAACTCAATCATCTTCACCAGTGGTTGCAGCAAGATCCTGATTTTCAGGATCTCCAACAGCAGGGGCTCATCCCGGAGGTGATCGTGACTCGCGAACCGGGCGGCACGCCCTTGGGGAAGGCGTTGCGATCGCTCCTTCTTGGCCAAGCGGAGTATGGGGCAATCGCAGACCACACAGAACTCTTGCTTTACGCCGCCGATCGCGCCCAGCATCTGGCGGAGGTGATTCGTCCTGCCTTGGCGGCGGGCAGTTGGGTGCTCTGCGATCGCTACGTAGACTCAACCGTAGCCTATCAGGGCTATGGGCGAGGGCTGAGTCTCTCACTGATCGAAACCCTCAACCACATTGCCACCCAGGGCATCGCGAGCGATCTTACCCTGTGGCTCAAGCTCAATGCTGATACGGGCCTCACCCGCAGCCGCCAGCGCGGTACACTCGATCGCATCGAACAAGCAACCCATGACTTTCATCGTCGCGTTCAGCGCGGCTTTGAAAGCCTGGCCGCAGCCCACCAGCACCGCATCGTTTCGATTAATGCGGAGGGAAGCGTTGACGCCATTGCCCAGCACATTCAAACTCTGGTTAAACGCCGATTGAAAACATGGTACGGCCACCATTTGAAGACCTGATTGGGCAAGATGCCGCGATCGCGCTCTTGGGTCAGGCCATTCACCGTCAGCGGCTTGCCCCAGCCTACCTATTTGCAGGGCCAGCGGGGGTTGGGCGATCGCGCGCGGCCCTGCGCTTTGCCGAGGTGCTGCTGGCCACGGAGAAAGGCCGCGCGGCCCTACGGCGACGCATCGAACAGCGCAACCACCCCGACCTACTTTGGGTCGAACCCACATACCTGTATCAGGGGCAGCACATCACCGTTGCCGAAGCCGAGAAGTTGGGCGTCCGTCGCAAAAACCCCCCCTTGATCCGCCTTGAGCAGGTGCGAGATATCACCCGGTTTTTGGGCCGCCCCACCCTCGAAGCGCCCCGTGCGGTCGTGGTCATCGACGGGGCTGAAACCATGGCAGAAGGTGCCGCCAATGGCCTTCTCAAAACCCTAGAGGAGCCCGGCCAAGCGACCCTAATTCTGATCGCACCCGACACCGCCAGCCTATTGCCAACGCTGGTGTCGCGGTGTCAGTTGATTCCCTTTCGCCGACTTTCTCAAGTAGAAATGGGCACGGTGCTGGAAACCACGGGGCATCGGGAAATCCTCGACCATCCTGACCTGTTGGCCCTGGCCCAAGGTAGCCCAGGCACCGCGATCGCCGCCTGGGAAACCCTCCAAACCCTGCCGGAGGACTTGCTCGCTACCGTCAAACAGCCGCCCAAAACCTTGCGCCACGCCCTCGAACTGGCGCGATGGATTGACAAAGAACTCGATGCCGAAAGGCAACTGTGGCTGATTGATTATCTGCAACAGCACTATTGGTACAACCAAGCCCACGCCACTGCCCTACAAGCTTTGGAAACTGCGCGCTGTCACCTGCGCCGCTTTGTGCAACCCCGCCTCGTGTGGGAAGTGACGCTCATGGCCCTGGTGCCCCAACGTCCCCAGTGAGGCATGGGGCAATCGATCGCGGCGGTGATATCCACGCCAAACATACGAACAACGTCCCCAGTGAGGCATGGGGCAATCGGTTCCAATCTGAGGGACACTTGAGAAGGTTGAACAGTGCCAGATGTCATCCGCATGCGTAGCGGTCACGATAGAGTCAAACGACACAAGACCCACTGAGGGAGGCGCGGGAAAATCATCCCCACCCTACTGATGTTCGATTGCCCTGTGTCTAAGCTGAACTGTTGTGAGGGTTATTTCCCATGATGCCGCGATCGCACTCCACACTCCGCCGTTCACTTCTTTGGGGTGGGCTTGCCGTTCTCGCCAGCGTTGCCCCCGCGATTGCCCAATCCGCCAACTTCGACGGCATTACCCTTTCCACTTATCCCCCCAGCACCGCTGAAGTGACGGGGCGCACCGTCGGCACCTATGCCTTGGGCAACATTGCCGGTCGCGATCGCGATGGCAAGCCCTGCACTGGCTTTGCCGACACCAATCCCGACCATATTCTTGTGTTGCAAAATGACTTCCCGACCCTGACTGTCCAGGTCACCAGCGGGCGCGATACCACCCTGCTGATCCAAGGGCCAGACAACAACACCATCCGCTGCGGCCAAGACATCAGCCGTCGTGATCTCGACGCGATCGTTCAAGGCGAGGATTGGAGAACCGGCACCTACCGAATTTGGGTCGGTACTCACGACCAAGGACAGCGGTTTAACTACACCTTATCCGTCTCAGAATAGATGCCGCATTGGTCTCAGACAAGCGTTAGGATAGCTTTTAGGCAATTTACGACTGTCTGAGGCGAGGCAAGGGAAGTGTTTAAGACCCTAAAGACTGATTTTCAGATCATCTTTGAGCGTGACCCAGCGGCCCGAAACTGGCTTGAGGTGATCTGTTGCTACCCCGGGTTGCAGGCGCTTCTCATGCATCGCTTTGCCCACTGGCTATGGACGCTGGGGCTGCCCTTTATTCCCCGGTTAATTTCTCACATCAGCCGATTTTTGACCGGGATTGAGATTCACCCCGGTGCCGTCATTGGCCAGGGGGTTTTTATTGACCACGGCATGGGCGTAGTCATTGGTGAAACGGCGATCGTCGGCGACTATAGCCTGATTTATCAGGGCGTCACCCTGGGCGGCACAGGCAAGGAAACGGGCAAGCGCCACCCAACCTTGGGCGAAAACGTCGTTGTGGGCGCAGGGGCCAAGGTGCTTGGCAATATCTTTATCGGCAACAACGTCCGCATCGGGGCGGGGTCTGTGGTGTTGCGCGAAGTCCCCTCAGATTGCACGGTGGTGGGCGTGCCGGGCCGGGTGGTATACCGCGCGGGCGAGCGCGTTGAACCCCTAGAGCATGGCCGTCTACCAGATTCTGAGGCTCAGGTGATTCGGGCGTTGGTCGATCGCATTGAAGGGTTAGAGCAGCAGCTCGAAGAACTGAAGTCTGAAGCAACACCGCGCATTCATGCCCTCGTGGCGGCAAAGCCACCGAGTTGCCGCCTCAACGATCGCGTGATTGAAGAATTCCTCGGTGGCTCTGGCATTTAGTCCACATCAAGATCCCCACTGGAGCAGTACACATCTTGGTGGCGGAGATTGCGGCAGTTCGTCATTTAGTCATACAGATCCAGCACTGTAATCGGAGCCGTTCCCGGTCTAGCAGTGGCAAGTTCTTCAAAGCCGTGGGTTGTGGATTTCATCCAACTGTGGCGAAAGCGATCGCGACTTAAAGGAACCTCCGGTTGATAGTATCTCACGACTTCAAAAAATCGCTCTAGTTCGTGATGCCCTAGGGCATAAACCCCAACAGTATCCCAACAGTATCTGAGTCCAAGTCGATAAATTCTCGCAGAATAATATCGTGACTTGTATCAGAAAATGGCTCTCGGTTGTGGGCTTGATGCTCTAGGTTGTGTGGATGGCATCGCGCTTTATCAGTCTGAGCTGGGCTTGCCAAAACTGGGCCTATTTGCCGATGCAAAATCGGCTGAAAATCTCATCAAGCAAAGATTCGGTGATTTCGTCACCGGTGATTTCGCCGAGGGCATGGATGGCTACCCTCAGGTCAATTGTCCAAAAGTCGAGGGGGAGTTGCTGGGCGATCGTCTGCTGCACTTGCTCTAGGGCCGTGCGGGCACGGGTCAAGGCCGAAGCTTGGCGCTGGTTGACGGTGATCTCAAGGTTGGCGGTGGTCACTGTTTCGGCGTGGATGGCGTGGAGAATTGCGGCTTCTAGGGCGTCGATGCCGTGGTTTTGGGCTGCTGCGGTGTGGACGAGCGGTGCGGATAGTCTGGGCAGGGCGGGAGCACTCCCCGCAGGCAATAGGTCGATTTTGTTGACGACGACGATCAAGGGTCGCTGTTTAACTTGGTCGTAAAGGTGTTGGTCGGCGTCTGTCCATCCGGTTTGGGCGTCGAGGGTGAGCAAAACCAAGTCAGCGGCTTGGGCGATCGCGCGCGATCGCTCGATACCCAATTGTTCGACGCGATCGCGGGCCTCACGAATTCCCGCCGTGTCGAGCACTTGAACGGGGATGCCACCGACCACCAACTGCGACTCCACCACATCGCGGGTGGTGCCGGGCAAATCGGTCACAATGGCGCGATCGCTGCGGCTCCAGGCATTCAACAGGCTCGACTTGCCCACATTAGGCCGCCCAACAATCGCGACCTTCACCCCTGTGCGCAATAGCTCGCCTTGGTGAGCCGTTCCCAAAATGGCCCGCACTTGGCTCAAGACTGCCCCCAATTGCTCTGTGATCTGCACCTCATCCAGGGGAGGGAGGTCATCCTCAAAATCAATGCGGGCCTCCACCTCTGCCAAAATGTCGAGGCAGGTGTGGCGCAACTGCCGAATGGGCTCCGTGAGTTTGCCCCGAACACCAGCGAGGGCCGCCTGGGCCGCCTGGGGCGATTGTGCCCCCACTAAATCGGCCACGCCTTCCGCCTGGGTGAGGTCAAGCCTGCCGTTGAGAAAGGCCCGCAGGGTAAATTCCCCGGGCTCCGCCAACCGCGCCCCCTGGGCAATGCAAAGCTGTAACACCTGCTGCACCGCCATCATGCCGCCGTGGCAGTGCAGTTCGACCACGTCTTCGCGGGTGTAGGAGCGGGGCGATCGCATCAGCAGCAACAACGCCTCATCCAAAACCTCTTCTGTATGAGGCTCTCGCACGTAGCCATAAAGAATGCGGTGACTCTCCCACGGTTGTCGGCCTGGGGCGCGAAAAATACGCCGGGCGATCGCCACCGCCTCTGCTCCAGACAAGCGCACAATGCCGACGCTGCCCTGCTGCGGAACAATGGCCGTCGCGATCGCTGCGATCGTCTCACCTTGGGAAATCGAATGGGTCATAGCACCGTTGGAGTCAGACCGTGTGCGAGGAAAAGGGCGCGATTGTTCATCCCTTCCCAGAATTGCACAAGAACTTCATGAAAGTCGGGGATCATCGGTACCTTAACCCATACCGCCGCCCCCATCCCCTCGATACAATAGAAGCGAAATCGGTCACCCTTTCGCCTCCCCTGGTTGCTGGAATCATTTACCTGTGCCGCCCATCGAGCCTTCCCCGCTAGCGCGTCTTGCCACGCCTTCCCATCCTCGCCGCCACCGCTCACGCCCCGAACGGTGGCGACGACGTCTTCGTTATTTCTATCTCAAGTTTGTGCGGCTGCGGGGGCACCCCAAAGAGCTGGCGCGAGGGTTGGCCTCTGGTGTCTTTGCCGGCTTGTTTCCCCTGTTTGGGCTGCAAACCATCATCGGCGTGGGCTTAGCGCTGCGCATCGGCGGCAATCCGATTCTCGCCGCAGCGGGCACTTGGGTGAGCAATCCGTTCACCTATGTCCCAATTTATGCCTTCAATTATCAAGTCGGGCGCTGGTTGCTGGGGAGATCGGACGCGCAACCCTTTACAGACCTGGAATCCTTTAACGCTTGGCTAGAAACCGGGGCTGATGTCACCGTCACCCTGTTTCTGGGCTGTTTTGTGATGGGGCTGCTCTGTGGTGCTGCGACCTACTTTGTCAGTCTGCCGATGATTCGTAAGGCCCAGCATCGCTATCAGCAACTTCGCAAGCGCCCTAGCTAGGCCGAGCTGACACCGATGGTCGATGACTTCTGCACTGTGATGCCTCAGCGGGTGCGATCGCGCAGCTCGGGTAAAACGCCCCAGCGGTTCATCGGGAAGAATGCCATTTCCCAAGATGGGTTCTTTTTTAAGGAATGGGAATAAACCACGGGGAAGACTCGGAGTGATCCTGCCCCGGGAGCGCGGCAGTCACTCGTCGCGATAGAGCCTCGCTGCCGTGAACAACTGACTGACCCAAGTAACCCAATGGCAAAACCGATTTGGATAGCGTCTTGCGCGATCGCAGGGATGATGTTGAGCGGTGCGATCGCCCCTGGCTTCTCAACGTCGGCCCCTGTCTTGGCCCAACGACCCGCACCCAATGCTGCGCTGCAACGAGCGATTGAACTGGGTGCCCGCGGGTTGGAACTTTATCAGGCGGGGCGCTATGCCGATTCAATTCTGGCCACGGAAGAATCCCTGAGCATTTTTCGGGCAGAGCTGGGCGATCGCCATCCTGATGTGGTGCAAACGGTTTACAACCTGGCCGTGTTGTACGAATTGGTGGGCCGCGATGCCGAGGCTGCCCCGTTGTATGCCGAAGTTGTAGAGGCATTGCGATCGCGGCTGGGCGATCGCCATCCCGAGGTCGCCGATGCGCTTTATGGACTGGGGACGGTGTATCGCAATCAAGGCCGCTATCGTGAGGCTGAGCCACTGTTGCAAGATGCGGTGGCAATTTGGCGATCCGGTGGATCGGAGTACGCTGAAAACTTGAGCTTGGGCCTCACCGGCCTGGCACTGCTCTATCGTCTCCAGGGGCGCTATGGCGAAGCCGAGCCGATTTACCAAGCGGTGCTGACTCTGGTGCGATCGCGGCGGGGGGATCAGCATCCCGATGTGGCCACCACTTACAACAATCTCGCCGTGCTATACGACGCCCAGGGACGCTATGGCGAATCGGAGCCCCTGTATCGGCAAGCCTTGGTGATTTGGCGATCGCAGTTGGGCGACCGCCACCCCTACGTTGGCACGACCCTCAACAACCTGGGCTGGCTGGCCTTTAATCAAGGCCGCTATACCGAAGCAGAGGAATACTACCTACAAGCGCTCGACATTCGCCGGGCGGGGTTGGGCGATCGCCATATCGATGTGGCCCAAACCCTCAACAACCTGGGGGTGCTATATCAAAACCTGGGCCGTTTCGACGCTGCGGAGGAGGTTTCCCAAGCGGCGCTGGCCATTTATCGCAGCCAGCTCGGCGATCGCCATCCCGACGTGGCCCTGGGTCTCAACAACCTGGCCACCCTAAACCAACTGCAACAGGACTACGCCGAAGCCGAGCCCCTCTATCGGCAAGCCTTGGAGATTTACCGCGCGCTGCTGGGCGACCGCCACCCCGATGTCGCCAACAGCCTCAACAACCTGGCGCTACTCTATGCCAACCAAGCCCGCTATCGCGAAGCCGAATCGCTCTACCAAGAATCCCTCAACATTTGGCAAGAACAATTGGGCGATCGCCACCCCGACATCGCCATCAGCTTTAACAACCTGTCCTTGCTCTATGCCGCCGAACAAAACTGGCCGCGCACCCTCGATACCCTCAAAGCGGGCCTCGATATCGAAGAATGGAACCTAGCCCTTAACCTCGCTGTCCTCACCGACGAGCAGCGCCAAAACTACATCGCCACCCTGTACACCACCACCCAGTGGAATTTCTCGCTGCACCTCAACTTCATCCCCGATGATCCCGACGCAGCACGACTCGCCCTTACTACCCTGCTGCGTCGCAAAGGCCGCATTCTTGACGCCGGGGTTAGCAGCCTACAAACCCTCAAGCGTGGCCTCGGGCGAGAAAATGCAGAGGTGCAGCGACTCTTCCAAGAATTCACGACGGCTCAACAGTCCCTTGCGAATCTCACCTTCAACCGTCCGGCCCAGCTTTCGGCAGAGCAATACCAGCGTGACCTAACGGAATTAGCCGCGATCGCCAATCAGCTCGAAGGCGAACTCACCCGCCGCAGCGCAGTGTTTCGCGCCGAAAGCCAAGCCATTGATATTGAAGCGGTGCAGGCCCGCATTCCTGCCGATGGCGTGTTGATGGAGTACGTGCGCTACCGCCCCTACAACCTGGCCCAAGATCGCTACGAGCCCGAACGCTATGCCGTTTATCTCCTTTTCCCCAACGGGCGCATTCAGGCTCAGGATCTAGGAGATGCCGCCGCCGTTGATGCTCAGGTGCAGCAGTTCAGCGCCGCATTGCGGGATCCCACTGCCTCTCCCGCCGTCGCTGCCCGCGCTCTGTCAGCGCTGATCTTTGAGCCGATCGCGTCCCACGTGGGCGGCGTCAACCGCCTGTTGATTTCGCCGGACAGCCAGCTCAACCGGATTCCTTTTGAGGCATTGCCCAGCGAAGCCGAAGCCTACCTGGTTGAGCGATATCAAATCAGCTATCTCAACAGTGGGCGAGATTTGCTGAAGTTAGGCCGCACCGCACCCAGCCGACAGCCCGCTGTGATTCTTGCAAATCCTGACTATGAGCAGGTCAACCTGCGTCCACAGAGTAGCCAGTTAGCAGCGACGGCTCTTCAGTCCATCGGTGGGCGTCGTTCGACTGATCTGAGCCAACTGCGGGTGGGGCCACTGCCAGGGACGGCGACTGAGGCGGCGGAAATCGCGGCCCTGATCCCCACGGCGCAGCTTTTCACCCAGGCCAACGCTACTGAAAATCAGCTCAAAACAGTAGAATCCCCGCGCATTTTGCACATTGCCACCCACGGCTTTTTCTTGACGGATGTAGCAGACGAGGCTCTTGCCACCAACCGTGGGTTGGGTGTTGTCGCCAGTAATGGCGGCACCGTCCGCGCTACCCCGATTACCGTTGAAAATCCCCTCCTGCGATCGGGCCTGGCCTTGGCTGGGTTCAACGCCCGACACAGCGGCTCCGAAGACGGCGTGCTGACTGCGCTGGAAGCCGCTTCCCTCAACCTTTTTGGGACGCAGCTGGTAGTACTCTCAGCCTGTGAAACGGGGCTCGGCAATATTAGCAATGGCGAAGGGGTGTATGGTCTGCGACGGGCCTTTGCGATCGCAGGGGCAGAGTCTCAGTTGCTGAGCCTTTGGCAGGTTGACGACTCGGGTACTCAAAGCCTGATGTCGCAGTATTATCAGTCGCTGCTGCGGGGGATGGGTCGCGCCGAGGCACTGCGAACGGTTCAACTGGCGATGATTCAAGGCCAAGTAGAATATGCCCACCCCTACTACTGGGCGGCGTTTATTCTCACCGGAGACTGGCAACCGCTGACGGAATAAACCGCGATCGCAGTTCGATCACAGTCCCAAATCCGGCAGGCTATCCAGAAAAGAACGCGATTTTGGACGCGGTGGCGGAGCGTCATGATTCGAGGCCATTGGCTTAGGCTGAGCACTCTGGGCTAACTCATCCAGCACACGGTGGATCCTGGCAACGGGGTCGCTACCGGGTGAAGATGGGGCAGAAGATTTCATCGGCGGGCCAGCAAACATCACAACAGTCAACCTGGCTGTGCAACCCTTTGTCCAAACGGGGTAGCATATTCTTTCAAAAAAGGGGATCCGTAATCTTGCGAGAGTCTGTTGATGCAGCGCTACGCAGAAGGGCCACAGCACACCTGAGCATAGCCTAAGCTGAACCGCCGAGGTCATGATCGCGCCAGCACATTTTGCTCAGCACTTTTGCTTATCTTAGGTCGCGGGCGGCGGGCGGGCACTCGTCAAACCTGCGGATTTCAACGGACGATATGCGCCACCCCGCCTCGGAACATCAGAGTTTTTTGCTTTTGGGCTGATGGATCGTAAAACGCTGTGAAGAGAAAGGTACTGTTTCCCGCGTGCTAGACCCGGATGGGCGATCGCGACCAGACGTGTCCCCCCATTCAGGCCGTGGGAATGCCGAGCTGTGCTGAACCGACATTATGCCATCGCCCTGTGTGAAATCAATCTTGGCAACGGTCTGCTGCCCCTATCACCCTCCGGGGCGATCGCGCAGACCGCTTCCCCCTTGCAGACACTCGCGTTTTGGTCAGAAAGCAAGAAGTTTCCGGAGAGTCGCGGCAATGTCGTGCGCGATCGCAAATCTCCGTGTTACCTCAGGAAATATCCCGTCACGGACTCCCGGCTGTTCCGTAATGGCATCGGCAGATCCAAATCCAATGGATCTGGATCTGACCCGCCACCGGGCGACGATTCACCCGGTGCAATGGCCCCTGATCAGGCACTACCCACCTAACTGCTAGCCCTGTGCTGCGCTACTGCTTATGTCTTTTGAATTTCGCAAAACGGTTGCCTTTGAATACCAAAGAACGGTGCGCCTCGCGGACACCGATGCAGCAGGCGTCACCTATTTCGCCAACGTGTTGACCTTTTGCCATGAAGCCTACGAAGCATCCTTAGAAGCGATCGGCATTGATGTTCGTTCCTTTTTTGCCCAGAGCAGTGTTTCAGTGCCCATCGTCTATGCCGAAATTGACTTTCGCCGTCCACTTTACAGTGGCGATGTGGTGGTGATTCAACTGTCGCCCCAGGCGCTCGACTCCCATAGCTTTGAGACGACCTATCGCCTCAGCACCCAGGATGGGCGGCTGGTTGCCACAGCCCTGACCCGCCATGTCTGCTTAGAGCTTGCTACTCGCCAACGGTGTGCCCTACTGCCCGAGCTGACCCACTGGCTCCAGCAGTTTTCTGAAGTGACTCACGCCATTATCAGCCAGTCTCCGGATGATGTGGTGTATCCCGAGCAAAACGGCCATCGGCTGCCTGCCTAAAGTCAGGCCTAGGGGAACATTCGCCAAACGATTCGGACGTGCCCTTGAGGGGGAAAGGGGCGATCGCTCAGCACCTTAAACGATGAGGGAGCGATCGCGGGCGGATCCGGATATTCGGGACGAAAACCTTTGAGACGATACAGGCTGTCACAAAAATCTAAGGGCAATCTTAAAATCCGCTCGCTTTTGGGAAGGGCTATTCAAAGCTAATACGTGCGGGGGTGATCCCCCTTCCACCCACGATTTCCCAAAACACCATGGCAGAATCTTACATCATGGCCCTTGATTTGGGCACCACGGGCAATCGCGCCATCCTGTTTAATCAGGCGGGCGCGATCGCAGCGCAGTCCTATAAAGAGCTGACCCAGTACTATCCTCAGCCGGGCTGGTTAGAGCATGATCCCCGCGAGATTTGGGCAGATATT
>JACYME010000184.1 GCA_015272155.1 Leptolyngbyaceae cyanobacterium T60_A2020_046 | reverse complement strand
GCTATGAACTGTATCGTGGGCTGCACGCGCGCCAACCCGCTACCGTGCCCCCACAACCGGAGGCGGCGATCGCGCCCCTTGATCAGATGGAAGGGTTTTATCACCAGCTTGAAACTCTACTTTTAGAAATCGGTTACCTGTATCCCCACACGGTGTCAAGCCGGATGGAAAAGTTTCGGCGTTTTTTCCACCGTGCTGCGCCCACCGAACAGGAATTAGCTATGCTGAGGGGGATTTTGAGCCAGATGCACTGGGCGTTAGGGGCGATCGCCCCCCATTCCTCGTCTCCAGAGACGCAAGACGGTGCAACTGGTGTTTTAACCGACGACATTGAACAGTGACCGTGGGTGAGAGGTAAGGGTCAATGGCAGAGCATCGCGATCGCGCCAAAGGAGAACAACAGCCGTTTCGTCGGTATTCGCCGCCCGCTGCTGATCGTTCGGCTGCTCAGCCTAAGCCGGTGACACCGTTGTCGGCGGGTTCGCCACCCCGGTCGATGAATTCGACTGCGGCGCGTCGCCAGCAGCGATCGTGCCGCAATCACTGGCGTCAGTGGCTCCAGCCTCGCCCTGGGGCTGCTCCATCCCAGCCTGCGCCCGGCTCGGCTTCCCCAGAGCACTGCCCCCGCCCGGTTTCTGTCCAGCCATCTTCCCCCGAAGCTGCGCCGTCCTCCGCAGCCCGATCGCCCCAGCCAGCCACGCCCCAAGGGGTTCCCGCAGCCTATCCCGGTGCCTATCGCATTCCGCAACCCTCGCCCCTGGTGACGGGCCGGGTTGCCCCGTCGCTTGCCCGACCCCCAGCCTCCGATGGCATGGGTCGCCCTGGTTCAAGATCTCGGGCTGGAAACCCTGAGCCTGAACGGGTGCCGGGCCGATCACCCCGCACGGGTGCGCCGCGCCGCAGCGATCGCCTCACGCCGCGCCCCGGCAGCAAAGTGACGCCCCTGCGGCGACGTCCGGTGTGGGCCACGCCAGAGGCGGAGGCAGATTTGCCGCGCGATCGCCCCGATCGACCTGCGCCGCCCCGCCGCCGGGCGGCCCCGGCTCCGGTGCTTTACAGCATCCGGCTGCTGATTTTGGGGATTGGTGTTGCCGCGATCGCCGGCACACTGCTGTCGATGCTCAATCCCGGCAACCAAATCAGCGTGGCACAGCCAGAGACGGCTTCCCCTGCGACTAGCCCCGCAGCCGATGGGGGGCGATTGCCCCGCCGCCGGGCGACCCTCGCGGCCCTCCCCCTCGCCCAAGAACTCACCTACGTTGAAACAGACTTGGTGGAACTTGAAACCCTCACCCCAGGGCTCACCCAGTCGGTGTTTATGCTCGACCTCGACACCGGGAACTATGTCGATGTCAACGGGCAAAGCGCGATCGCAGCTGCCAGCACCATCAAGGTGCCGATTTTGGTGGCTTTCTTGCAAGCGGTAGATGCGGGCACCGTGAGCCTTGAGCAGGGCGTCGTGCTGCGGGAAGACATGGTGGCGGGTGGCTCCGGCGACATGCAGTTCGACGAAATCGGCACGCGCTACACCGCGCTGGAAGTCGCCACGGAGATGATCATCAACAGTGACAATACTGCTACAAACATGATCATCGATTTGCTAGGCGGCAATACTGTCCTCAACCAACAGTTTCAGGACTGGGGGCTCCGGTCTACCGTGCTGCGCAACTGGCTCCCGGATCTCGAAGGCACCAACACAACCAGCCCCGCCGATCTGGTGCGGGTGATGGCGTTGGTAGAACGTGGGGAAATTTTGAGCCTACGATCGCGCGATCGCCTCCTCAGCATCATGCAGCGCACCTACACCCGCACCCTAATTCCTGCGGGAATCGGTGAACAAAACGCAATTGTCTACAACAAAACGGGTGACATCGGTACGTCCCTCGGCGATATCGCCCTCGTCGATGCGCCCAATGGCAAGCGGTATCTGCTCTCTGTCTTCATTACTCGTCCCCATAACGATGGGCGTGCCAACGAACTCATCCGACGCATTGCCGCCCGCATCCACGAAGAGATGAACCAGCCCGTTGCTCCCGTCGGCGGGGCCACGCCCGCAATGCCCGCCCCAGAGGTCGAGCCCAGTGTTGCCCCCACGCCAAGCGGTGGCTTTGGTGACCCCGAGGAAGCGCCCAACGTTCCCCAGGGCTAGTCGAGGGCAATATCCAGGAGGCCCACCATTGGCGATCGCTCGGGGCTGTCATCCATTCAATTCAGAGTCCCCAGCAGTGTTGTGGGAGCGGGTGGGGTAATCTCGCCGGGGCAAGCGTTTCAACATCAATTGATG
>JACYME010000064.1 GCA_015272155.1 Leptolyngbyaceae cyanobacterium T60_A2020_046 | reverse complement strand
TCGAATTCAGCTTCAGCGCTGGCCTGCTCCTCGCGAAAACGCCATCGTTTCCGCAGAGCCTGAGCATACTGGGGAAGCTCATTCTAACCCTGGCTATTTTCCGCCACCGGGTTGGCCCAGGTGAATCAGCGGATTGGCTCCCGTTGCAGGTTAGCACTTAGGTTTCATAGGGGACTGAAGGGATGGAACGTCAAATTACCCGCATCCAACTTCACTACAGTGGCAGCGCGATCGCCCTTGGATGCCGCATGGGTCATGAATTTGGCACTGCATCCCGGCTGTATCTCAGTCCACAGCGTTTGATTCACGATGATGGCCTGAAAGTTCTAGACCGCAATCGGGCGAGTCAGGTTTGGCAAGGGGTAGAAATGGCTCTGACCTTTCGCCTGAGCCAAGCTCGGGATTTTCTGCAGTTTGGCTTGCAAGGTCTGCCTACACCGCGCCGCTTCCACGTTTTTCACCATTAAGACCGACGGCGGTTCGCCGCTGCGTCTTCCCATTTTGGCCTTGGCTGGGGAGTTGGCTCCGCTGAGATTGGTCGCTACCGCATCAGCGTTGGCGCGATCGCAGAGGCATGGCGTCCCCCAACCCGATGGGTTCGGACGCGATCACCCCCAGTGACGAGGACAACGTGGGAACCGGGTGTCATCCTAGCGTCATCGGCCTGCGATCGCAGGGATCAGTCTTGCCAAGGTGAGTCGTGGTTGTGCGCTGTGCCCAGACCAGTCGCGATCGCCCAGTTTAGGCAGATAGTCTAAACGGCGATAGAGCCCCAAATGGAGAGCCCCACGACGGCATGACCCGGCCAACCTTCCCGACCCAAGCGGCCCAATGGCCTTAATGCCACAGGCCTTCTCAGCATTTTGTTCGATTCAGTCCTTCCCAATCTTCCTCAGCACAAACACTCCATGCTGAAAATTACATTCACAGAAACCGGGCTCTGGCTTGAACCCTCAACCGAGCCACTCGAAACAGTGGTGGCAGAGCGGGTAAAACTCCATGCCTGCGCGCGCCGTCCCCTAATGGTGCAGCCCACGACTGCCAGCATTCCGTTTCCCCAGGGGTTGCCAGGGCTCCATACCCTAGCGCGCTTCGCAGAGGTGGAACTGGTGCCCTGCGATCGCCACTGGGTTGAAGTCACCCTCAGCGGCTTGTGGATTGCCGAAGAGCCCGACCAAGCAGAGGGGCTCTTTTTGGCAGACCTCCGCCCTCATCTGGAGCAGCGGATCCTGTCGCTCTGGCACCTAGCTCAGCAAACTCAATTTACTGAGGTAGGCTCCTCCGTATCTTGAAGCGCTGTCCCTTGAGGCGTCGGCTCAGCCGACTGAGCTGTGCAGCACTCCCGCCGCCCTTGGACAATGCCACCCTCCCAGTAGAATTAGCTCGCGAGATACTCGCGCATGTCGCTGCGATGCTTGCGCAACTTGGTCAGCGCCTCGCGCTCAATTTGGCGTACCCGCTCACGGCTAATGCTCAGCATTTCTCCAATTTTGGCTAGGGTCATGGTCTGCCCGTCATCTAACCCAAAGCGCAGATTGAGAACCTGACGCTGTTGGGGCGTCAAATCAACCATCAGCTTGTCTAGGTCGCGTCGGAGGGCAGCCTGGGTGGCAAACTCTTCTGGAGAGGGACCGTCATCCTCGAGCAGATCGCTCAATTCTGTATCTTGGTTGTCGCCCACGCGCAGATCCAGGGAAAGCGGCTGGCGAGATTTTTCCAAGTATTCGCGCACGAGCTTGGGCGACAGCTCTAGCTCGGCTGCCAACTCTGAGACGGTGGCGGTGCGGCCATGCTTTTGGGAGAGTTGGCGCTGGGCGCGCTTGATTTTGTTGAGTTTTTCGGTGATGTGGATGGGGAGGCGAATGGTGCGGCTTTTTTCTGCGATCGCGCGTGTGATCGCCTGCCGAATCCACCAGTAAGCATAGGTCGAAAAGCGATATCCCTTTGTCGGGTCAAACTTTTCTACCCCGCGCTGCATCCCAATCGTGCCCTCTTGGATCAGATCCAAGAGATCAACGTTACGCTTGATATACTTCTTCGCCACAGAGACCACTAGGCGAAGATTGGCCTCTACCATCTTGCGTTTGGCTTGCTCACCTTCCCGAATCGCCGCCGCCAGTGCTTGGGTAGACAATCCAGACGCCTCTGCCCATTCTGCTTGGGTTGGCGATCGCCCCAGCTTTTCCTCAAGGGCTTCGCGGTGCCGCTCAAGTTCCGTCAGCCGCTGCACGCACTTGCCTAGCACGATTTCTTCCTCGTGGGTCAGCAAAGGCACACGACCAATCTCCTTAAGATACGTCCGAACTAGGTCTGTGTTCTGTGTCACTTTCATGAGAGAAACCGCTCTGACGCTGAAATAACTGAGCCTGCTTCATCAAGGAAACTTTCACCAACTGAGTAAGCCCAATGCTCCACTCCTCCTCAGTCAGCTTCTCCCTCAGGCTTGTTAATTATCGTAACATTCCCGAGAAGATGTCGGCGATAATTCTCATTTTCACGTCTTGCTGCAACGCTGACCAAAATCGCCTACCCTGTGGTCAGAATAGCGATCCTGGGCGGAGATAACTGCATCCTCGTTAACAAAACGATTGGCGCGCTGCCTGAAAAAACGGCATGTAATGTTAACTTTTGTTGCTTTTTGCCCGTCGGGAGTGAAATTACCGACGGTTCCATCGCGATCGCGTTGTCACGAAGAGATGGGTTTTGTTGTCCCGTTTTAGGACATTGATATTTGCAGGGAGAGGTCTCAGGGGGAAGGGGGAGCGCAGACCTACGGCTCGTGTAAACTGTGAAGTCCCAGGGGTGTGCTGTTCTCACAGGGCTTGGGTCGAAGGATGAAAGCGAGGTATGGGGCATTTAGGCCCGATGGTGCAAAAACGTGTGAATTTCGGCACGGGTGGGTTGGGCGGCGATCGCGCCTAGGGTCTGAGTGGTCAACGCCCCGGCGGCGCTGGCAAAGGCAAGGCTAGACTCAATTTGGTCTGGGGTGAGGGGTTGGGCAGCCTCGGCGCGATCGCGAACAATCAGGCCATCAATCAGTGCCGCCAAAAAGGCATCCCCGGCCCCGGTCGCATCTCGACACGCCACCCTAAAGGCCGGCATCGTGCCCACATAGCCGTTAATCCAGTACTGACAGCCGCGATCGCCATCCGTCACCACAATGCCCACCGCTTGGGGAAAGCGCCGCGCCAAAACCGCCGGGTCTCCGCTGCCTAAGAGTTCTGCCGCTTCATCCGCCGACGTTTTGATCCAATCCGCCTGGGCCAGCAAAGGTTCTATCACCGCGATCGCCGTCTCAGGTTGGGGCCAAAACACCGGTCGCCAGTTCACATCCACCACCAGCGTTGCCCCCTGGGTCTTACCCTGCTGGATGAGGTATCCCATCGCTTCACCGGTCGCCGGATACGTCAGCCCCAAGGTGCCCATCACCAGACAAGTCGCCGGGGTCAGCACCGATTCTGAAAGCGCCGCTGCGGTCAGGTGTGCATCGGCAAAACCGCCAGGGTCAGGCAAGGAAAATCGCGCAAATTGGCGATCGCCCGAGGCATCCCGCACCACATACACAATGCGGGTGGGCGCATCGCAGCGCTGCACGCCCTGGCAGTCCACCCCGCGATCGCGCAACACCTGCAACAGCCTATCGCCCAAGGCATCGCGACTGATACAGCCCACAAAAGCGGCAGCGGCCCCCAAACGTGCTAAGGCTGTCGCCACATTCGCCGGAGCCCCGCCCGCATAGTCTTCCCACTGGGTGACCGCCTCAAGGTCGCGCCCTGGCTGTGCCGACACCCGATCGATCAACATCTCGCCAACACATCTAATCACGGGAACCCTCGCGCCCCTTCCCAGGCACCGTAGCCCGATTAGTGAATGCGGCGCAACACGTAGTGGGCGATCTCTTCGAGGGCCTGGCGCGCCTCAGAATTGGCCAGGGTTGCCAGGCTCAGCACCGCCTGCTCGGCATGGGTCATCGCCAGCGATCGCGATCGCTCAATGCCGCTACTGCGATGGATCAACTCAATCGCCTGTTCAAGATCACCATCCTCCGCAAACTCGCGATCGATCAGCGTGTTCAGGTAAGGCTGTTCTTCTAGGGCATAGAGCACTGGGGCCGTGAGATTCCCGCTTTTGAGGTCAGAGCAGGCAGGCTTACCCAGCACCTCAGTAGACCCCGTAAAGTCTAAAATGTCATCCACAACTTGAAACGCCAGGCCCAAGTTTCGCCCATAGGTATAGAGATCGTCGCTCTGGTGGGCGGGCAACCCACTCAGCACTCCCACAGACTTCGCGCTATTGGCAATCAACGATGCAGTTTTGTAATAGCTTTTGTCGAGATACGCCTCAATCGACAGCCCCGTGTCAAACCGATTTAAGCCCTGCTGAATTTCGCCCTCCGCCAAATCCATAATCACCTGAGACAACAGCTTCACCACCGTCAGGTTGTCTAGGTTTGCCAAGTACCACGACGACTGCGCAAACAAAAAATCACCCGCCAGCACCGCAATGCGATTGCCAAAGCTGCTGTGTACCGTGGGAACGCCGCGCCGCACCTCCGACTCATCCACCACGTCATCGTGTACCAGACTTGCGGTGTGGATCATCTCCGTAATCTCTGCAAGGCGGCGATGCTGGGGCAAGATATCGTCTGCGGGGGTCGTTGCTCGCGCCAGCAAGAAAACGATCGCGGGACGGATTCGCTTCCCCCCGGCATCAAAGAGGTGCTCTGCGGCGGCATAGAGAATCGGATGTCGCGCACCCACCAGTTGCTTGAGATTGTCTGTGAGCAGCGCAAGATCTGCTTCGACAGGAGCAAACAAAGAAGTGACTGAAGTCATGGATAAGCCAGCGGAGGCGTTAGGTTACGAAATTTTACAGTTCTGTCTTCATTCTAAGTCAACGTCATGGGAAGGGAAACCAACCTGCGATCGCAGCCCCCCTTTCCCGGGCAAACAAGATCACTCGTTCTAGTTGGGACCAAAGGCTAGGATCATCGCTCCACGGCTCCTATGGGGTTTCTGAAAAAACACTAAGTTGTATCAAAGCTGGCCCCAAAAGGCCCCACATTAGAAGTACTTATGCTATTCTGATAATTAAGATTTAGAAAAACTAAATACTGTTGTTTCGATTACCTGACCTGTGATGTGAACTTTGGCATTGCCAAGTTTGGGTCATATCTGCATCCAGCGTTTTTGCAGCGTGTGGGAATAAAGTTGACTCTGCTCCTCTGTGTTTCAGTGCAGCAGGTGTCCCCATTAGTTTCAGAAATGCTGCTCTGTCAGAGGGGTATCAAACGCCACTGATACGAATACTGTCTTGGTTTAGATCGGGACGAAGGGCGATCGCTTTTCGTTGATTTGAGCTGGTATTCAACCAGGGCGGACGATGACTCTCCGATAGTGGATCGTGCCGATTTGGAATCGAAACAGCCCATCTCTTTCTGTTTCGTTCGCCCACCTCCCGCACCCTTACCGCCATGATTTCCACCCTCCCTCTCACTGCCTGGATTTTGCTCCTCGCTGTTCTCTACTTGGTTGTCGTTTACAGTGTGCTGTGGTGGGCCAAGCGCTCTGACGAAACCAAGCGCCGCATTTTCTAGGGTCTGTCATCATTGCGCAGCTTCATGACTAGAGCACAAGACTTGTAGCCCCATCTGATGCAGTGGGACAGGACATGGTGATGCTCATCCCATAAGTTTTCTAGGAGTTCAATGAGGACACGCCCAAAGACGCGCCCTTGACATGTCTTAAACCCGTCAACAGCAATCTGTCGATGCTGAACCGGGACTAGAGCGGAGTTGCGACTACCCAGGATGTGACACGATGCAGCGGTAAATCACAAAACATCTCTAGAGAATCCTAAGCCCAAAAGGTAAAAGGTAGCATTAGATACAGTAAGGAATCGTTCACCCTTGGGTTTTGCTCATACTATGAGCAAAACCATGGGACGGGTCGCAACCCGGCAAGGGCGGAAGTAGGGAACTCCCGAAGGAACGCGCCTCAAGCCTAGCTCGCTGCGTTTTGGAGGCGATATGATGAGCACTGCTTTAGTCGAAGGCCTGGAAATTATTGTTGTGGTAACGGTGATGGCGGCGATCGTTGCGCCAGTGTTGTGGTGGGTATTACCCGATCGCATTCACACGCCAAGCAATGGTGAAGCGCTCTAAGCTGGTGTTTTTCACCACTGATTCTCACTGATTCTATGAATGGCAAGGCAGGGCTGCATCTCTGCGGCTCTGCTTTTTGCTGTGGGTCTGATTGAGCACTTCTGATTGAGCACTGTAGAGAAACCCCCAAAAACCTTACATAAAGAACCCTAGATGGCGGGGAAGTGCTGATCAAATCGGTCTCGGCAAAGGTGGCAGGAACTCGCCCGAGTAATCTTGGGGGTGGGCAGGAGATCGCGATGTCTACTGACTCAAATTACGCAGCGGTCAGCGCCGCAACCACCTCACGGACTAGGGCCGGGCTGGGCTCATTGGTGACTTTGGCGACTCCAATCTGCGTCGGTAGCACAAACCGAATGCAGCCATCTTCCACCTTTTTGTCTGTTTTGAGGGCGTCTATGATCGCATCGGTGTCACACCCGGCGGGAATTTGGATCGGCAATCCGGTTTTCTGGAGCAGCGCCAACTGGCGGGCTGCGGCACTCGGCTCCCACCAGCCCATACGAACGGCAATTTCGCCCGCTGCCACCATACCAATGCCCACTGCTTCGCCATGATTCACTCCCTGATAGTGCATCAGGCTTTCGATCGCGTGCCCGATGGTGTGGCCATAATTCAAAATTGCCCGCAGGCCCGCTTCTTTCTCATCCTTGGACACCACATCGGCCTTGGCCTGGCACGATCGCGTCAAGATTTCCTGCAACAGGTCAGCGGAAACGTGGCGAATGTCATCCAATCGCTCCGCTGCTTCTAACCGCTCGAACAGGGCCGCATCCCAAATCACGCCGTATTTAATAACCTCTGCCATGCCCGCCCGAAATTCGCGATCGGGCAGCGTGTGCAGCACCTGCGGGTCAATGAACACCTGCTTGGGCTGATGAAATGCCCCAATCAGGTTTTTACCCTGGGGATGGTTCACGCCCGTTTTGCCGCCGATGGAGGCATCCACCATCGCCAGCAGCGTGGTCGGAACCTGCACGAAGGCAATGCCCCGGAGCCAGGTGGCTGCGGCAAAACCCGTCATATCGCCAATCACGCCGCCGCCTAGGGCAACCATGGCTGAGCCTCGCTCCAGCCCTGCCGCTAGGGCTGCATCATAGATGATTTGCACAGAGGCCAGGGTTTTGTGCTGCTCACCCTCGGGTAGCAGGCAAGGGGTAACAGTGTAGCCTGCATTTTCGAGGGCGACGATCGCGCGATCGCCGTAAGGCCCAAACACATCCGGGTTTGACACCAACACTAGACGTTGGCTTGGCTTAATCAGGGGCGGCGTATGCTCCGCCAACCCAGCACCCAACTCGTCTAGCACCCCTGAAGCGATCACAACATTGTAGGGCTGGTGAGGCAGGGGCACAGAAATGACAGATTTCATAGGAGCATCGGCGCGCGGCATCCTCCACCATAGCGCAAGTGTTGTCTCTGGCTCACGAAGTGGGACGGGCGATCGCAGGCGTCAACAGCCGTGAGTTAAGGCGAGGCCCAATGTTCGTCCCCAGAACGTGTTTGAATAAAACAAGATCGGTTGTGAGTTTAGGAGATGAATTATGAGCGTTGCTGGTGCGTTTAGCTATATCGTTCTGCTCGGAGCAGCGTTTGGTGCTGCAATGGTGCTCTACTTCGGCCTGCGAGCGATCAAGCTTATTTAGTCGTCGCACTGCGGCGGGCGATCGCGGGGGCAGCGGCCAAAACCGCTAGGCAAAACCATCCCAACACGTTAATCCGGGCGTCAAACAAGGTGACATCCAGCACTGAAAAAAGGATGCTGCCCAGAAAACACAGCCCGTAGCCCAGCAGAATGGCTTGGGCCTGGGGTGAGTCGGCAAGGTACCGATGTCCCTGCATTCCCTGGTAGCAGATGAGTGCGATCGCGATCGTAAAGCCTACCATCGCGGGAATTCCCGCCTCCGCTGCCAGCATCAACCAGATATTGTGGGCATGGGCGACAAAATCGTGATCCGGCACGCTGCCGTCATAGAGCAGCTTGTAATTCCCCAACCCAGCCCCCAGCAAGGGATACTCCCGCGTGAGGCGAATCGCCAGTTGCCACACCTCAACCCGTGGGTCATCCGTCACCCAGGTCAGCGAGAGGTGGCGTCCGCCGATGCCAAACAAAATCGCACTGGAGACGAAGACTCCCAGACCCGCCAGCCCTAACCCCCGCAACCAGCGGCGCGTCTGCAAGCAAAACAGCCCCAGCATCAGCAAAAAGCTCGCAACCAAGTAGCCATTACGCGACCCTGAGCAATAGAGCCCCGCCAGCGACAGCGCAAGGCTGAGTATCAGGGCCAGCCTTATCCAGACTGGCAATTTGGCCGACGGAGCCGCCACAATCTGCCATTGAATCAGCCCCAAACTGAGGCCAATCATCATCACCAGATAGTTGGCATAGGTATTGAAATAATCAAACACCGAGCACGATCGCATCACGCGATGGGCTCCGGTATACATCACATGGATGATGGGCAGCGTAGTGAGCAACTCACCCATGCCATTGGTTTTGAGCCAAAATTCCACAATGGCAAACAGGTTCAAAGGCAGCGCGCCAAGCACTAAAACCCAGGCGCAACGACGCAGAAATTGCCAGGGATGGGGTTCGGCAGTGCAATGTACGACAAAGACGGCCCAAAGTAGAAAAAACGGGAGAAAATTCGCAAGCTGTAGCCACGCTTCGCCGCGATACACTGCCAAGCTCGAACTCACCATCAGCAATCCTGAAAGCCAGATAAACCCATGCCGATGGAGCAGTTTAAAGATCTCATGGGGTTGGCGTGAAATCGTCCAGCACAACAGCCCCAATAGCCCCGCCAAACTGAAATACATCCCATAGGGCAAAATTGCCATGCAGACGAGAATTGCCCGACTCCAAGGGGTTATGGGCAGCGCTTTGAGCGCTAAACGACTGCGATATTCATCAGTATGCGCCATCCCCAATTAGTACCACCCAGATGGTTTTCAGCAAAATGTAGATGTCTAACCAGACCGACCAATTTCGGACGTAATAGGCGTCCAAGTTTACGCGCTCTGTGTAAGTCACATTACTGCGTCCTGACACTTGCCACAAACCGGTAATCCCAGGGGGAACTCGCTTATACAGCTCAAATTTGTCGGAGTAGTAGCGAATTTCATCGTCCACAATGGGGCGTGGCCCCACAAGACTCATTTCGCCCCGCAGGACATTCCAAAGCTGGGGAAGTTCATCTAAGCTGGTGCGGCGCAGAAAGCGACCAACGCGGGTGACGCGGGGGTCGTGTTTTAATTTACGTTCCTGTTCCCACTGTTCCCGCAATTCTGGATGATGCATCAGATATTTTTCGAGCACATCATCGGCGTTGGTCACCATTGAGCGAAACTTCCAGGCGGTGAAAAGCTTGGCATTTTGGCCCAAACGCTTTTGTCCGTAGAAGATCGGCCCCCGCGAATCGAGGCGAATCAGCGCCATGATGAACAGGAACAGGGGCAAGAGGGCGAGGACAAAGAGGATGGTGAGGAGGCGATCGAGGATGGTTTTCATCAGCTGGGGGCCGGGCAGCAGTAATCGCTGACGAATTTCGAGGCCGAGGATGCCGCCAATATCCGTGGCGCTGACCCACAGGCTGGCAAACCCAAACAGGTCAGGAATCATCAGCAAGTGGGGAAAAGTCTGGCCATAGCGCTCTAGGATGGACAGCAATTTTTCCCGGGGAACCCCAGGCATGGCGACGATCGCGTGGCTGATGTTCATTTCCCGCGCGGCATAGGGCGCGAGGGAAAGCTGCCCCAGCACAGGAACCCCTTCAATTTCGCCCTGTTTCTGGGGATCATCGTCGAGCACGGCGACGGGTTTCAGCCCGAGCCCTGGCTGACGCTTCAGGGTTCGGATCAGTAGCTCTCCAGTTTTGCCGGCTCCAAGCACCAGCACCGGATATCCCCACCAGGGATATTTCGCAAAGAGTTTTCGGACACAGATGCGGGCCAGCCACACCAACACGAGGGAGAAGACCCAGGCCATCAAAAAAATGCCCCGAGAATAGGTTGTCCCTTCGCGCAGGAGAAAGATGAATGCGCCCAGGGCAAGGTAGAGGAGCGTTGTGGAAATGCAGAGTCGCCGGAGTTCTTCGACGGGGCTGAGGCCCACGGCTGGGTAGAGGCGGGCAACGGCAAAGGTGAGCACTGTGACCCCAATTAAGGGCCACAAATTGAGGTAAAGCTGAACTTGAAACTGGCCGTTGAGGGCCAGCCGGAGGTAGACGCTCAGGATGCTCGCTGCGGAAAGGCTAATCACGTCGGTAATGACGAGAAAGAGCACCGTAGGCAGCGATCGCAACGAGAGCGTCAGGGGGGTCACCGTGGGGCTGAGAATCTGCAGCGGGGGAATCATGAATTCGGACGATAAGCCTGCATCACCGTACGCATTGTAGGGATAAAAGATCGCGAATCCTAGGGGATCGTCCGCTCCCGTGGCTCCCTTTGCCTCGCGAAACGGCTCACTCTAAGGCGACACCCTGCTGAAAGTTTGCCCAGCACTGTTCCACAAAATCCTGAAGTTCGCGTTGAAAGCGGGCCTCGGAAAAGTGTTCTGCGTGCTGCCTGATCAGACTGGGGGAGAAGCGCGATCGTTCCGCATCAAAGTCGCGAACGGTGGCGGCGATCGCCTCTGGGGTCTGGGCGTCAAACAATAGCCCAGTCTTTCCGGGCAGCACCGTTTCGGTGACGCCGCCGCGCCCGTAGGCAAGAATTGGTGCACCTGCGGCCTGGGCTTCGACGACTGTGATGCCAAAATCTTCTTCTGCGGGAAAGATGAACGCCCGACACCGCTGCATGTAGTCGATCAACACCTCCCCAGACTGATAGCCCAAAAAGGTAATGTTGGGCTTGGCTTGGCCCATTACGCGATCGCGATCGGGGCCATCGCCAATGACCACCAGGGGCAACCCCAGGGCATTAAAGGCGGCGATCGCTAAATCGACGCGCTTGTAGGGCACAAACCGCGACACGATCAGAAAAAACTCATCGCGGGGTTGGTCAGCCCGGAAGCGATCGACTGCCACCGGAGGATAGATCACCCTTGCCTTGCGTCGATAGGTTTTCCAAATGCGGCGGGCAATGAAAGCCGAATTCGCCACAAAACAATCGACGCGGTGGGCGCTTGCCACATCCCACAGCCGCAGGTTGTGCAAAATCAGGCGCGTGATCAGGCCCTTGGGGCCGCGCTGGAGTCCCGCTTGCTGGAGGTACTGCCATTGCAGATCCCAGGCGTAGCGAATGGGGGTGTGGACGTAGCTAATGTGGAGTTGGTCGGCTCGGGTGAGCACGCCTTTGGCGACGGCGTGGTTGCTGGAGAGCACAACATCGTAGGCGGAGAGGTCAAACTGCTCGATCGCGAAGGGCATGATCGGCAGATACTGGCGAAAGGCTTTGCGGGCAAAGGGCAGACGCTGCATGAATGAGGTGTGTACCGGTTTGCCCTGCAAGAAGGCGCGATCGCGATCGTCCAGAAAATCCACCAGGCTAAACAGGTCGGCCTCGGGGTACAGGGCCAGCAGTTGCTCCACCACGCGCTCGGATCCGGCGTAGCTCGTCAACCATTCGTGGGCGATCGCAACTTTCATGCAGGGGTGGCGCAGGGGGCGATGGGGTCGTTTCTCTCAAATTTTGCCCGGTGATGGGACGCAGGGATACCCCACGGGAACCTCGATCGGATGTCCGCTATCCCTCAAGGTAGGGGACATCGGGGGGAACGCTGCGATCGCGCCGCCTACCTCAGCAGAGTTGCAAGGATGTCCGGGCCAAAATGAACCGCATCGGAATTTCCGTGGGACACTGGAAACGCGAAGCGGCTCGGTGCCCACCCTGGAATGAACAGGGGCGTTCAGGCAACCCGGAGTCGCCGCAGAGGGGTGTTCTGGTTTGTGCCCTCCACGCGGTACACGGCCAGCGCCTTTGGCATAGATGTCGGCATCGATGAAGAGAGGCAGTGAGCGTGAGTCAAACCCGGATTCCTATTCTTGATTTAAAACCCCAATACCAGGCCATTCAGGCGGAAATTCAGGCCGCTGTTCATCGGGTTTTAGAGTCGGGACAATTTATCTTGGGGCCAGAGGTGCGCGAGTTTGAAGCCGCCGCCGCTGCCTATCTGGGAGTCAAGCACGCGATCGGGGTCAACTCTGGCACCGATGCCCTCATGATTGCGCTCAGAGCCCTTGGCATTGGTCCTGGGGATGAGGTGATTACGACGCCGTTTAGCTTTTTTGCTACCGCCGAATCCATCAGCAATATTGGCGCAAAACCTGTATTTGCAGATATTGAAGTGGGGTCATTCAACCTCGACCCCAACGCGATTGCAGACAAAATTACGTCAAAAACAAAGGCGATTCTGCCCGTTCATCTCTATGGCAACCCGGCGGCGATGTCGCGAATTTTAGCCATTGCCGAAACCCATAATCTGAAGGTGGTTGAGGATTGTGCCCAAGCCTTTGGCGCGGTGTATAAGGGTGACTGCATTAGTTGCGACGGAACCTGTGCGGATGACATTCGCGATCGCATTCAAGGGCAGCGAGTTGGCGCGATCGGCCATGCCGGAGCGTTCTCATTTTTCCCGACCAAAAACCTCGGAGCCTATGGCGATGGGGGCTTGATTGTCACCAACGATGATCAGGTTGCAGAACTGTCGCAAATGCTGCGCGTGCATGGCTCTAAAGAACGGTATCGGAACGAAATTTTGGGCTACAACTCCCGCTTAGACGCAATACAGGCAGCCATCCTAGGTGTGAAACTGCGCTACATCGACACCTGGAATCAACACCGGCGAGAGGTGGCTGAGACGTACACTCGCTTGCTGGCGAATGTTGATGCGATTGTCACACCTGCGATCGCGGCAGGCCATGTTTTTCACCAATACACCATTCGGATTTTGAATGGTCAGCGCGATCGCGTTCACCAACGCCTCGCAGACCAGGGCATCAGCACGATGATTTACTACCCCGTTCCCCAGGATCAGCTCCCGGTTTATCAAGGGCAATATCCCACCTATCCCGTAAGTGAAAAACTGGCTCAAGAGGTGCTGAGCCTACCCATTTGGCCCGAGTTGACCCTTGAGATTCAGGAAAAAATTGCCCACGCCCTGATCGAAGCCGTCAAGGAATCCGGTCAAGCGTCCATCGTGTGAACGCAGCAGGGGCGATTGGGGCATAAAAAACGAGTGTTTTAGAGATACGCCTGGATTAAATTTGCGGTGGCGCGGCCTGTTTTTTGCCAAGAAAATTGACTCGCCCGCTGGAGGCCAAGGTGACGGAGTTGCTGGGCGAGGGTTGCATCGTCTAGCACCTGTTGCATGGCATCTCTGATTGCCTCCGTGTGGTAAGGATCAACCAGCAGCGCTGCTTCCCCCGCAACCTCAGGCAGTGACGAAACATTGGAGGTAATCACCGGAGCTCCGCAGGCCATTGCTTCTAAAACTGGCAGGCCAAACCCTTCCCACAGGCTTGGAAAGACAAACCCGATGGCTTGGCTCAGGAGTTTGGGCAGGTCGTGATAGGGAGCATAGCCGATAATTTTGACACGATCGCGAACCCCCTTTTCCTCAGCCAAGGCTCGAATTTGGGGTGTATAGCGGGCATCTTCTGCACCGACTAACCACAGCTCGCAGTCGTGATCCTGCACTTGAGAAAAGGCATCCACAAGGCGACCCAAATTCTTGTGCCGATCGTATCTTCCCAAATAGAGAAAGTAGGGTTGTTTCGGCAGGTCTAAGGGACGAAAGTTTTGAGCATCATACCCCAGCGGAATCGCCGTCATGCGATGGGGCGGAATGCCATAAAAGCGCGTTAAATCTGCGGCGGTGGTTTCTGAATTGCAGAGAATATGTGCGGCCTGGTGTAGCACTCTGGGCACATAGTGCTGAAAGTAGTGGTAAAGGGGCGATCGCCAGCGGGGAAAATGAAGCGGAATGACATCATGGGCAGTCACGATAAAGCGCCATCGGGAATAGAGGGGAGCCTCAGGCAGGGGCGAAAACAACAGCGATGTTGATGCAGGCTTGAGATACTTTGGGCACTGAAACTGCGTCCACATCAGACGATGGAAATGTCCCTTTCGCCCGGCGTCAGAACTCAAGCGATCGCGGGTTTTAATCTGTGTTGCGCGATCCGATGCCTCAAAATAGGACGGAGCCAAAAAGGTCGGGGCCAGTGAGGCCAGGGCAGGCGCGATCCCGAGGGCATAGTTTGAAATACCGCTGGGTTGTGCCGACAAAAACGATAGGTTAACGACGAGAGTGCTTGTCATCCATCTCCGGGCTGTTTTTAGAAAGGGGCTGCAAATGGGGCAAGTGCGGCGCGATCGCCCCCGCACTAATGCCCGCCCTGTGCGCCACCATCACCCCAACCGCCTCAAGATAAGACCGCACCCGCACCACCGACAACCCTAACGCCTCTGGCGTGACGTTGAGGGTGGTGCCATTCTCCTCCACCGCGATGATCTGGGCTCGGGTGCCGCTCAGGCTCAGCACACCACTGCCCCCCGCCGCCGTCGCGGGAATAATGACCGCATCAACCTGCTCAGCCCACAGGTCACTAGCCTGGGCCGGAGCCTGGGTGACAAACTGGGGTGCGCGGCTCAGCCCCGCCAGCACACAGGGCAAAAAGGTGTAGCCAATTTCCTCAGCAGCAGACTTTGGAGAAATGGTCGAATCGAGCGGCAGGGGTGAGAGGGCAGGCGCATGGGCACAGGGAACCTGAAAGGTGCGCACAATGAGATGACTAATCACAGCCTCTGCCCCTGCCAGTGGGTCAACGCCCTGTCCTTGGCGGTATTCCTGGAGGGCTGCGGATCTGGGGTCTTCGGGAAAACGCGCCACGATCGCGATCGCCTCAGCCCCTGCTTGAATGAGGCGCTCTGCTCCGCGCAGCAGCGTTGCCGGGCGATCAATCGTTCCCCAGGTTGCACCGGATTGTGCCCGTCGCAGTGTCATCCCCAAGGGCGTATCTGTGACCACATAGTCCATGAGGTCAAGGCCCAGGGTCGCCCGCGCTGCATCTGCGGCTTGCAGATGCCGCCAGCGCAGATCGCGCTCGATCGCGGCGTCTAGCAATAGGCCAATGCGGTTGCGGTGAGCGGGGCGCAACCCCCAGCGACCCGCCGCAAACTGGTCTAACCCATAGCCTTCGACATACAGGGCATTGGGCAAGGGCCAATAAAGCTGGGCACCGTTCATCACGTTGGGGTGGGTGATCAGGGTGTCAACAACCTGCGCGATCGTCCGCGCCACGGGTAGCGCATCCCCGGCATATCCCCCAATGGCAGCCCCAATGCCCGTCGGCACAATCAAAACCGCAGTGTAAGGACGACGACTCATCAAAGATTAGCCATGACAACACATCAGCACCGTAGCCCCAAGCCCATTTCATCGAGCCTGCGCTTCCTACGCCGCTCTCCTCACCCTATTAAATCCTGACCTGCGCCCCCCTTAAATCTTTCTTTCCCAAAAGACGATGGGGCGAGAGGGTTCGTGCGATCGCAGTGCTGGTATCACAACAGCGGCTCAGCTTTGATGCGTTCCTCACTGGTGATGGTGGTGATCACTGCCGTGGATTCTGAGGCATCCGCTTGGCTGAAGGCGGCGCACCGAATTGGCATGACGATCCCGAATTCAACCCCACAGCCCAGACCAGGTAAGGGAGATCGGCAGGTAAGGTGCCCGCCATGTTGTTCAACCACAATTTCATAACTCACCGACAACCCCAGGCCAGTGCCTTGCCCCGTGGGTTTGGTGGTAAAAAACGGGTCAAACACCTTCTCCTGTTGTTTGGTCGAGAGGGCAGGGCCGTTGTTGGCGATCACAATTTCAACGCGATCGCCCTCCAGCACCCGAGTCTGTAGGATAATCAACGGCTGCCAGCCACCGGGCTCATTTTCCCAGCGCGCATCGATCGCATCAACGGCATTCACCAAGATGTTCATCACAACCTGATTAATCTGACTGCCGCAACATTCCACCAAGGGCAAGTCGCCAAAGCGGCGCTGAACCCTAATCTCAGGCCGCCGGGCCTGATCTCGAAGGCGGTATCCCAACAGCAATAGGGTGCTTTCGATACCTTCGTGCAGGTCTACCCGCTTGATTTGAGACTCTTGCAGCCGTGCAAAAACGCGCAGGGAAAGCACGAGACTACTGATGCGTTCAGCCCCATTTTTCAAGGAAATCAGAATTTTGCTGAGATCGTCCTGCACAAAATCAAGTTCAACCTCCGCGAGATAATCCTCCAGGGCAGCGGAGGGTGCACCAATTTCCTGCTGCAAACGTTGAATGACTGCCGTCAAGGTTTGAATGTAGCCTTCCGCATGGCCAACATTGCTGTAAATGAAATTCACCGGATTGTTAATTTCATGGGCAAGACCCGCGACAAGCTGCCCCAGAGACGACATTTTTTCAGCATGAACCAATTGGGCCTGAGTCCGCCGCAGGGTATTCAAAACGGCCTCTAATTCTCGATTTTGAACCTCCGCAGTCTGGGCCGCAGCTTGCAGGGCATCGGTGCGGGTCGCGACACGCTCAATCAGTTGATTTAAGGACTGGGCGAGGATGCCCACTTCATCCTGGGTATTGACGGGCGCGCGAGCAGTGTAGTCTCCCTCATGGGCAACCCGGCGGGCAACCTGGGTCACAGCTTCAATGGGACGCGCGATCTCGCGGGTTGTGCGCCACGCCAACACCCCGGCACAGCCCCCCGCCAAAAGCATACTCAACACAATGATCAGCTTTTCGTACCCCTGGGCCGTTTCCATGACCTCAACAGCACGCTGTTCCTGCTCCTGCGCGGTTTTGATCAGAGCCCTCAAGTCGTTGCGCAGGGCCTCCATTTCAGGATTTGCGGTATCTACGATCAAAGCCCGAACGCTCTCTTGGGTTAGGTCAGATGTCCCGGATGCCAGAATTGCAATGAGGATGTCAGTCTGGGTGCTGAGCACTTGGGAATAGTCCGTCAGCAGGGTCTGCATGGCCTTGGGATCACCCGCCAGCCAAGCCGGGTCGCCTTGCAAAAACTCCGTGAATTTCTGTTGGAGGTCTTGCAGGGCAGCGAGTTCCCGCTGGAGGTTCGCGACTTCTTGCTCCACTA
>JACYME010000032.1 GCA_015272155.1 Leptolyngbyaceae cyanobacterium T60_A2020_046 | reverse complement strand
GCGGGAGGTAAGGGGTAACCGGCGGGGCCATCGGGGAGAGGGGGAGCGGCAGGGCCACGCCCAGGGGTAGAAGGTTGGGCTCGCTGAGAGCGTTGGGCTAATGCAGGCGGCGTAAAGCCTATATCCGCGATCGAGAGGGTAAGGGCCAAAACCAGCCCAGCTCCCAAAACCAGTCGAAGTCGTTTTTGATGAACCATTGGCAACCTCATAAATCAAACATTGACAAAATCTCGACGCAGCGCGGAAGGGAAATCGAGAGAAATACCCGACCCGCTCTTAAGGAGAGAGCGATCCTGAGTCAGGATCTGGTTCCTTAGCCTAAGGCAGGCGACCGGAGCCGCTGCAAATCACAATGGCTTCACCGCTGGCACGGGCGATATGGTAGGCGTCGAACTCACCGTTGTCAAACTCACCCGCTACCGTAAGCTGTTTGCCTAGTACAGCGTCAGCGCTAAGAATTAGGGTTAGCATTTCCCGAAAGCCTTTATCGACGGTCGTTCTAGGAATTGGTAATCCTAAAATTAAGTCTTGACGCTCCAATAGGAATTATTATAGCTGATCTAATCTAATAGACCCATAGCGCTGCTGATCTACAGCGCTGGTCACGGTGATGGTGCCGCCATGGGCCTCGACAATTTACTGGGTGATCGCCAGCCCTAGCCCAAAGCCCCCGGTAGCCGGGGCACGGGTGCGTTCTTCGCGGTAAAAGCGCTTAAAGATAAGGGCATTGCATCCTCAGCAATGCCTCCGCTAGTATCGGCTACGGCCCAGTATCGGCTACGGCATGTATGCCTCGGCGTCAGGGCCGTTAGCGTCAGGGTGATGCTGCCGTCCGGGGTATAGCGGCAGGCATTGCCGATCAGGTTGGTGATCACCTGCTGCACCATGTCGCCGCTGCACAGCACCACGTCTGGCCGCCAGGCGGGCAGCAGCGCCACGGCCCGATCGACCTCGGGGGCATCGTCTGTGGAGCCGTAGGCGCTGTTGAGATCGCTGATGATGGCGATGCGCAGGTCGCCTCGGGGTGGGTTGGGCAGGGATTGGGGCAGGGTGGCGATCGCCCGTTGCGTCATCTCAGGGAGGGTCGCAGCGGGATCTGTCGCGATCGCGGGGGAAGCTGACAAGCGCGCCCATAATCCTGCGATCGCGACCATCAGCCCCAGGCCGACCCACGTCTGCCGCAGAAATCGCGTTGTCCCCATCGTCGTGTTCTTGCCCGTGACCTCGCGCCCACTGTACCCGATGGACAGAGCCAATGGGGAAGGGGTGGGGTGCTAAGCTCGGTCGTCGTGTTTCAGCCCTTCCCTGGCGATGACGTTTATGTACGATCGCACGATCAAATTTGATGATACGGACGCCGCTGGCGTGGTCTATTTCGCAAACGTGCTGCGGTTTTGCCACGAAGCCTATGAGGCATCGCTGGCGGCGCACGGGGTGGATTTGCCGACCTTTTTTGGCGGGGGCGCGATCGCGGTGCCCATTGTCCATGCGGCGGCGGAGTTTCGTCGGCCCCTGCGGTGTGGCGATCGCGTGGGCATCGATCTGGTTGCTGAAGCCAGTGAGGATGGGGCCTTTGAGATTCGCTACACCCTGCGCGTGGCGACTGCGGATAAGGTCACCGCCACGGCCACCACGCGCCATGTGTGCATCAACGCCACCACCCGCCAGCGGTGTGGCTTTTCCCCCGAACTCAGGGACTGGTTGCGGCAGTGGGCTGAGCCATGACCCACTGCCGCAGCGCCGCTCGGTTGAGCTTGCCCTGGGCATTGCGGGGCAGGGATGGGCGGCTGAGCCACACCTTCGGAATTTTGTGAGGGCTGAGCTGCGATCGCAATTCAGCGCGTAGGGTCGCGATCGCGTCCGGCATCAGTACCGGAGCCACCACCGCCACCACCCGCTCGCCCCACGCCTCATCGGGCAGTCCCAGCACCACTGCATCGCTGACCTGCCCCGTCGCCATCAGCGCCGCCTCCACCTCGGGGGGGTGCACCTTTTCGCCGCCAGTGATGATGAGCTGATTGTGTCGCCCCACCACATGGAGATACCCCGCCGCATCCAGCCAGCCGAGGTCGCCGGGCTGCCATGCCGTTTCTGACTTGGACTGGAGGTTCACAGCTAGGGCGGGGCTGGCGATCGCAATCTGCCCGACGGTGCCCGGAGCCACCGCCTGCCCGTGGGAATCGCAAATGGTGAGGTGTACGTGGGGCAGGGGCCGTCCGCTGCCGTTGCGTCCGGCGAGAAACTCAGCGGGCAGCAGGGTGGCGACTTGGGCTGCGGTTTCGGTCATGCCATAGGTGGGGGCGAGGGGCAGGGCTGCGGCCCGCGATCGCGCCAGCAAACTGGGCCAAGCGGGCGCGCCCCCCAGCAAAATGGCGTCAAACCGTTGCAGCCAAGGCGTCAGGGGGGGATCGCGATCGAGCAAGCGCTGGAGCTGGGTCGGCACTAGAGACAGGAACCCCCCTGCGGGCGCAGCCGCTAAGGGGCCATTCATCATCAAGTCGCGAAAGGATTGCACGGTAAGCGTTCCACCCCCGATCAGGCTGCGTAGGGCTTGCATGAGACCGCTGACGTGGTGGAGCGGCAGCACGCAGTAGGCGTTTACCGGGGAGACTTGGAAGTGTCGCTGGAAGCCTGCCACCGCAGTGCTGAGGGTTTCCCAGGTGTGGCAGGCAAACCGCAGATCGCCGGACGAGCCGCCGGTGGGGATTCGCAGACGGCTGCGATCGCAGCCCGGCTTAGCCGCATCGGTAGGCGGCAGCGAAATCGGCGGCGAGTTGCCAATCACCGCGTCCACCGTGGGACATTGGGCGGCGAACTGTTGCCACTCGCGATCGCCCCAGGTGGGCGACGCTAGCCAAAGCTGGGTGGGCACGCTCAGCGCCGCCACCACGCCCGCGATCGCCTCAATTGGGTCAGCGGTGTTGAGCAAAACCTGGTGGGGGCGATGCGATTGCCACCTGTGGCAGTGGGCATTAACCCGCTGCCACAGCCGCGCGCCGTCGAGCCCGATGACGTGCCAGTGAGATCGCGCTGCGGCCAGGGTGGCGATCGCGTTCAAAGGGCCAGGTGCGTCCATAAAGCGTCGGGGCTGAGAGAATTCCAGCGATCGGCAAACCAGTGCTCGACGCCAAAGCCCAGGGGGCGGGGCGGAATGCCGTGATCCCAACTCCAGCGGGCGAGGGCCAGGGCGGCACTGCGTCCGATGGGGGTTTCGAGCGCGGAGGAAAAGACCACCGGACGCCGGGTCTGGCAAAGCTGGGCCTGGAGGCGATCGGGATGCCCCGCGATCGCGGGTTTTACCACAAACACCATCTGTCGGGGACACTGGGCATCGAGCTGGGCAAACTGAGCCACCGTCGCGATCGACTCATCCAACGCGATGGGGATGGGCGAACGGCGGGCGAGATCAATCAGATCCATCAACTGATTCGGCGGCAGCGGTTGTTCCAAAAACTCGATATGCGGGTTCCAGGGTGCCAGGATGGCCAACCACTGCTTGGCCTCGGCGAGGGTCAAGCCCCCGTTTGCATCTAGGCGCAACCGCCCCGTGGCGGGCAGGGCTTTGAGCACTTGCATGAGAATGGCTTGCTCCTGGGCAATGGATTGGACGCCAATTTTCCACTTCAGGGTGTGGTGCCCCTTGATCCACAGGGCAGGCCACGCCGCGATCGCCGCTTCCCCCGCAGGCAATAGTCCACACACCTGATCTGGTGAGGGCGTCCAGGGGGCGGCTGGGCGATGTTGCAGGGCGTTTAGGGCAGAGCCCAGGCCAAACTGGCAGGCGGGCAGGGTGTCGGGAATGGTGGCGATCGCCGCCGCATCCACGACATTGCCCAGCTTGGCGCAGTAGGCCAGGGCCGCCGCTAGGGTTTCGGTGCCAAACCAGGGGAGGGGCGCAATTTCGCCCCAGCCCACGCGACTCGCCGCATCCGTCAGCCGGACGACCGCCCCTTCGCGGGTCACCCAATTGCCGTGACGGGTAGTGAGCGATCGCTGAAATTCTCGCCGATAGGGCCGCACCTCAAGCCGCAGCATCACACCTGAAACACCGTTGTCAATACAAACCCCAACCCCAATAGCAGCCCACTCCAAAAGTGAAACCCGATCGCGTAGAACTTGGCGTTGCTGACCTTGACGGGCTGATCGTGATAGGTCAACACATGCTGCGACAGGCGTACCGCCGACGGCATACTCGCCAACATCAGCAGCGTCCACACTGGAAACGCATCCAGCGCCACCGCCGCCCCTGCCAACACCAGCGAAATCCCACAACACCAGGGCACCAGCACCGCACTCCGCGCCGTCCCCAGCCGCACGATGGGCGATCGCTTGCCCGCCGCAAGATCATCCTCCACCTGGTGAAAATGGGAGCAAAACAGCACCAATGACGTGGTGATGCCAATGAGCACCCCCGCCAGTTGGCTCATGGCCGACCAGCTCTGGGTTTGGCTATAGTAGGCCGCACCCACGCCCAATGGCCCAAAGCTGAAGAAACAGAGAATTTCGCCCAGCCCTTGATATCCCAGGCGAAAGGGCGGCCCCTGATAGGCATAGCCCAGGGCACAGCACAGAAGGATCAGCAGGATCACGGTGGGGTCTTGCTGGCGCAAGGCGATCGCGACGATGCCCATGATCCCCAAGCTGAGGCAGAGATGACCCAAAATGAAAACCAGTCGCCGACTGCGGGTCAAATTCACGAGGGAATGGTGTTTGTTGATGTCGATGCCCGTGTCTGAATCAAACACGTCGTTGCTGAAGTTTTCCCACGCGAGAATCAGCACCGCAGAGACTAAGAACGTCACAAAAATGCCCGCCTGAAACACCTGGGTTTCGGCATAGGCCACCGCGCTGCCGATCACAATCGGCATCATAGCGACGCTATACATGGGGGGTTTGAGGGCGGCAAGCCACAGTTTTTTGCGAGGAACCACGGACTGAGTCGTCATGGCAGGTCGGCGATCGATGCTGCAAGGGGCTTAACCAGCATAGATCGGCGCGTTCTCCCCGAGATCTCCGAGTTCCGTTGAGAAATCCATCCCCGAGCGGGCCGTGACCAGGCACTCCAAGAACTCACAGATCTGAGCGATCTCTGAGCGATCGGTTTTATCTTTGGGGTGGCTGCTGCCCGGTGGGCGATTGGTACTATCCTGGCTTTGCTAGAGTGGCAGGGCGATCGCGGCGTTGCGTCTTGGCCTCAGAGCCAGATGCACGGGTTTCCGGAACGCTTCGGCGACCCGATGACAGGTCTGTGGGGTACTCGTCGGTAGATGATACTGCCAGGGCGATCGCAACCCTATCCATCCAGTCACCCCTTCGTTCACCTTCGTGGGTGGGCCGAGCCCCCTTATCCCAATGCCCTTTGCCCGCAAGCCTCCCCTGCTGTTGACCCTTAGCACTGCATTTTTGCTCACCGGGGGAGGTCTGATCGCCCATTGGGGGCTGACCCTGCGAGATACCCTCGGGCGCGGACTCCCGGCGGGGATCAAGGCCGTGCCCGATACGGCCTTGTTTGCGGCCAGTGTCTCGACCAGTGAGGAAGATTGGCTGCGCCTGCGCCGCTTTGGCACCAGCGACACCCAAGCCGCCTTTGATCGTCAGCTTGCCACTTGGCGCGATCGCTGGCTCACCGACTATGGCCTGTCCTATGCCGAAGACATTGGGCCGTGGGTGGGTTCAGCAATCACCGTCGCAGTCTTGCCCGACGAGGAACCGGGAACCCCGCCGGATCCCCTGCTGCCCCGCCCCACCAGCCGCATTGCCCTGCTGCCCATTGCCGACCTTGAGGCAGCCCAGGCCGCTGCCACCCAGCTCGATGCCCTTTTCACCCCCCCTGAAGATGCTGCAACTCCCGAGGCCGAAACCCAGACCTTTCGGGGCATTACCCTGACACGGTTGGCGGCGGAGTCGGGGGGCTTGGCCGATGAGCTGTGGGTCGGCGTTTTGGGCACGGAACTGTTGCTGGTGGCCGAATCTCAGCGGGCCGCAGAGGCGGCGATCAATGCCTACAAAGGGGGAAAATCCTTGGTGGATGTGGTGGGATATCGACGCGCCTTTGAGGCGATCGTGAAACCCCAAGCCTTTGCCCAGGTCTATCTGGATGTTCCGGCAACGAGCCAGTACATTGCCCAGTCCTCGCAGCCGCCACTGCCCACAACGGTGCTGGATGCCTTTCAGGCCAGCCGAGGCGTCGTGGCGATTGTGGACATCACCACGCGCGGCATCCAGGCCACCAGCATCAGTTGGCTACAGCCGGGCAGCGATCGCACCTACACCGTCAGCAACGTGCCGCCCCAAATGCCCCAATACCTCCCCCGCGAAACGCTGATGATGGCCTCTGGGGGAAATTTTCAGCAGTTGTGGCAAGATCTCAGCCAGCGCCGCACCTGGGGCGGGCTCACGGCCTTCAGCCCCGAGAACTTGGCCCTCAGCCTCCAGGCCAGCACGGGCCTCACCCTCGAAGCCGACCTGCTGCCGTGGATGGCAGGGGAATTTGCCCTGGCGCTGGTGCCCCCTGCCGCCGCTGCTGAAGAGACGGAGGCCGAACCCTCGTCAGACCTGCCAAATCCGGGACTGGTGGCCTTGGTAAAGGCCAGCGATCGCGATCGCGCCGCGCAAACCTTTGCTCAGTTGGACGACGTGGTGCGCAGTCGCTATCGCTTTACCCTCCAGCCCGAAACCTTGGACGCCATTACCCTGACGCGCTGGGTATCCCCCTTTGAATCCACCACCATCACGCGCGGCTGGCTCCCCAACGATGTGGCGCTGCTCACCATCGGCCAGGGCATCGAGGCCGCGATCGCGCCGTCGCCCCAGCGTCCCCTCGCCACCCATCCCCTCTTTCAACTAATGGTGGCCGATGCGCCCGCCGTCAACAACGGCACCTTTTATCTCAACCTTGCTGCTCTCAGACAAACGGAAAACAACCTGTTTGTGCCTGCCCTGCCTACCGATACCCAGGGAGCGTTGAGCGCGATCGAGGGCTTGGGCGTGACGGCCACCGTGCTAGACGAGCGTCGCCTGCGCTACGACCTGTATGTGGCGCTCACGGTGGGCAATCGTCCTGGCCCGCTGCCTGCTACCGTTCCTGAAAATGAGCCCCCTGTCCCCCCCGCAACGGAATAGCAATCCTGACCTTCGCCCAGGGAACGCTTCCACCGCAATCCATTCCGGCGGCTGGCAACGGCAAGGCTCCAGGATTGCCGGACAATCTCAGATCGCGCGATCACATTCCTGCAAGACTTCCTCGTGAGTGTGCGGCAATATCCCCGGAAGGCACTGAGGGCAGCGCGATGGCGATCGTGGGTATCCGTGGCACAGGCATCCTCAACACAGGCCATGTAAAAGCCGCGATCGGCTCCATCGCGAATGGTGTGATCGACACATTGGTCGGTCAAAAAGCCCGTCACAATCAGGGTTTCAATGCCGATATTGCGCATCAAATATTCAAAGTTTGTCGAGTTAAACAGGCTGGATGAGGTTTTGGGGATCACCATTTTGTTGGGGCCGGGGGCCAGTTCTGCGGTCACTTGGGCATCCCACAATCCCTTCCCGATAAAAAAGCCCGAGAGCTTGTAATCTAGGCTGCGATCGCGGCCATCCTGAGTAGAATTTTCCATCACCGTATACACCACTTCAATGCCGCGGCGGCGGGCGGCGGCGACCAAGCGCTGCATATTCGGGATCGCGATCGCCCGGGCATCGGCATAAAACTCGGGGCGAGGATGACGCTGGGGTTCATCCATCACCCAGTTATTGTTTAGCCTCTGAGTCCCTCTATATATCTGCCGTAATTTCAGACCGCCGACGCTACCTGCAGCGTCGAGAATTTCTGAGCCTCGATAGTGCGATCGTCAACGGTTTTCCGAAAGGTATCTCCGATCCCAGTCCTACAGCCCCAACACAGGGCTGAATCTTCCCGCCGAGCCTTGCCGCCCAGCGAGAAGCCCCCTATGCTGGCAGAAAACTGGGACTGTTAGGATGAACATTCTTCTGCTCTATCCGCGCTTTCCGACAAGCTTTTGGTCCTTTGACAAAACCCTAGAACTCGTCAATTTCAAAGCCCAACTTCCGCCCTTGGGGTTAGTCACCGTGGCTGCAATTTTGCCCCAAAGCTGGGATTACAAACTCGTCGATCGCAACGTTCGCGAAGTCACCGAAGCGGAATGGAACTGGGCCGATCTGGTGATTGTGTCTGCCATGATCGTGCAGCGCCCTGACTTCATCGCCTGTATCGATGCGGCCAAAGCCCACGGCAAGCTCGTCGCCGTCGGCGGACCTTACCCAACCGCCCTGCCCCACGAAGCCGAAGCCGCCGGAGCCGATTTCCTGATTTTGGATGAAGGGGAAATCACGCTGCCGATGTTTGTAGAAGCGGTGGAACGGGGCGATCGCAGTGGCATTTTCCGCTCCAACGGCGAAAAACCCGACGTTTCCACCACGCCTATTCCCCGGTTCGACCTGCTGGAGCTGGACGCCTACGCCGAAATGTCCATCCAGTTTTCGCGGGGCTGTCCCTTCCAGTGCGAGTTTTGCGACATCATTGTCCTCTACGGACGCAAACCCCGCACCAAAACGCCCGAGCAACTCCTCGCCGAGCTGCAATACCTTTACGATCTGGGCTGGCGGCGCAGCATCTTCATGGTGGATGACAACTTCATCGGCAACAAGCGCAACGTCAAGCGCCTGCTCGCGGCGATGAAGCCGTGGATGGAGTCCCACGACTATCCTTCCTCCTTTGCGACGGAAGCCTCCGTGGATCTCGCGCAGGATCCAGAACTGATGCAGATGATGGTGGACTGCAACTTTGGCACCGTCTTCCTCGGCATTGAAACCCCCGACGACGACAGCCTCAACCTGACCCGCAAGTTCCAAAATTTGCGCGATCCCCTGACGGAATCGGTGCAATCCATCGCGAAGGCGGGGCTGCGGGTGATGGCAGGCTTCATCATTGGCTTTGATGGCGAAAAATCTGGGGCGGGGCGGCGCGTGGCGCAGTTCGTAGAGCAAACGGCAATCCCCACCGCGATGTTCAGCATGTTGCAGGCGCTGCCCGATACGGCCCTCTGGCATCGGCTCGAAAAGGAGGGGCGGCTGCTGGGCAAAAGTGCCGACGCCAACCAGGTGACGCTGATGAACTTTGTGCCCACTCGCCCCATTGAAGAAATCGCCGAGGAATATGTGGAGGCATTTTGGACGCTCTATGACCCGCTGACGGTGCTGAATCGCACCTTCCGCCATTTTCTGATGCTGGGCGAAGGGCAGAAAAAAGCATACCAGGGGCGTAGTCGCTCGGCGGGCAGCCCAGATATCAACTGGGTGATTATCCGGGCCTTGCTGATTATCTGCTGGCGGCAGGGCGTTGTCCGCAAGACGCGCTGGCGCTTTTGGGGCAATCTGGCGGTGATGTTGTGGCACTATCCCAATGTGGCGGCGAACTACCTGTCGGTCTGTGCCCAGGCCGAGCATTTCCTAGAGTTTCGTAAAATTGTGCGGCAAAACATTGAGACGCAACTTCAGGTGTATATGGAAAGTCGCGATCATGCGGCGGCGGCCGAGTCCCCAGTGGATGTTGCGGCCTAGGGTGAATGGTTCGGGAGTGTAGCCTCGCCTAAGCTGAGCCGGAGCTGCTCGACCAGCCGACTGGGGGAAGCACTGAGTTCTGTTTCGCGTTGGGCGATCGCGATGGCGGCTTGAGCGTGCCACCCCGTCCCCGCGATCGCGGCATCCAACAGCGCCGCAGCCGGATCCCGATCCTGAGCTTGACAACAAAGCTGGGCCGCTAATCCCGCAATCAAGCCCGTCAACACATCGCCACTGCCGCCACGCGCCAGGGCGGGGGTGCTGTGGCGGTTGAGCCAGAGTTGGCCATCGGGGTGGGCGATCGCGGTGCGTGCGCCCTTGAGCAAGACCGTTGCGCCAGCAGCGATCGCGGCTTCCTGGGCGGCGGCGGTGGCATCCGCTGCCCCATCAAGGATGTTGGGAAACAGCCGCCGAAATTCACCTAGGTGAGGCGTGAGCACGGTCGGCCCTGATCGCGCGGCCAGGGTATCAACGGGCGATTGCAGGGCCAGCAGATTCAGGGCGTCCGCATCCAGAATTAGGGGGCGATCGCTGGCCAGTAAGGGATCCAGCAGGTTAGGCACCGATTGGGTGAGGCCGGGGCCAGCGGCGATCGCGTCATAGCGGTAGAGGTCAAGATCCGTCGGTAACTGCGCGATCGCTCCGGTGGGTGTTTCTGGGGTGGCGATGATCAGCGCCTCGGGCAATTGTGCCACGGCGGTGAGGTGCAGCCGTTCGGGCACCACGAGGGTGACCATGCCCGCGCCACTGGCGATCGCGCCCCGCCCGGCCAGCAACGCCGCCCCTGCGTATTGGCGAGACCCGGCAATCACCAGCAGACTGCCCACGGTGTACTTATGAGCCGTGGGCGATCGCCCTAGGGGCAGCCGCGATCGCACCACTGCGGTGCTGATGCCCTGGGTCAGGGGAATTTCCCCAAGGACAGCCTGAATGTCGCGATCAGGAATATCAAAGGGCACCACCGCCACTTCCCCACACCAGGGCAGCGCCGCCGCCTGCAACAGGCCCCGCTTCCATAGTCCCAGGCATAGGGTTTGGTGAGCCTGCACAGCGCTCCCCAGAGGTTCACCGCTGTCGGTCTGCAAGCCAGAGGGCAAATCAATGCTGATGCGGTGGGCGCGTCCTTGGTTAAGCTGGGCGATCGCGGCGGCAAGATCACCCTGAATGGGGCGATCGAGGCCAAAGCCAAACCCGCCATCGATCACCACATCACAGTCCGCGATCGCCGCCACCGACTCCACCCAGGGAATGCCCACATGGCGGGCATAGGCCGCGTGGGCCTCGGTCAAAGGCTTGAGGCGGCTAAAGGGACACCACAGCCTGACGCCATAGCCCCGGTGAAACAGTTCTCGCGCCACCACCAGCGCATCGCCGCCGTTGTGACCCGGCCCTACAAAAATGCCGACCGTGAGCCCGCGATCACGTGGCAGCGGAAAGCGCTGCATAGCCCACGCCGCAATGCGCCCCGCCACCTTTTCCATCAGCGCTGCAACGGGCATGCCGCCCTCAAACAGGCGGGCCTCAATGGCCTGCATTTGGGCTGCCGTCACCACCACCCGCGCCGCAAGTGGTTCATCACAACCCGCAAAAAGCGAAGGACACTGATCTATGCTCACGCCTATTCTCGGTGAACTCGGGCCCCGGTGATGCCATTGCCCCGGAGATAGTTGCTCCAGTCTTGGGCGATGCCGCGATCGGCATAGGGGCCAACCGCGACGTGGGGGCCACGGGGCGCGGTGCGAGTTTGCACCAAGTTAGCGGCAGCCCCCAAACTGACAATCTGATTCGCAATACTTTGCAGTTCCTGGCTGGCCGCAGGAACCACGACGTAATAGCCCGACGCCCTGGGTGCTTGAGTAACATTTGGCGGCGCGGCGCTCGGCGGTGCAGCACTACTGGGAGAACTGGGGGGCGGGGACGGGGCTTGCCCAAACTCTACCGCAGACGGCGCGGCAGACACCGGCAATGGGGGCAAATCGCCGATGGGGCCGCTGCTGTAGCTGCTCGTCGTCGCCGGGGGCGCACTGGCAAAGGGCACACTCACTGCTGCCGATTCTTGCACCCGCGCCCCAATTCCGAGGATGGCGAGTTCATCCACGCGGCGCTGGGCATTTTCCCAGGCGTTGAAGCGGCCCGCCTGAATGACCGATCGCCCGTCAATCACATTGACAAACGCGCCGGGTTCAATCTGCCGGACTTGATCCAGCAATAGGGGATTGTTGCCGTTCACGTAGACCAGGTATTGCTGGCCAGTGGGGCGGTTGTAGGCTGTGCCGGGCGGCAGCGGGGTGGGGAGTCCTTGGGCGATCGCGGCGGCAGTGGAGGCTAGGGCAACCAACGCACCTGCCAACAGCGGCACCGAGGCAAAAACTGAGCATCGCCGCAATACGCGAGAACCCGCAGGGAAAAGGATCATGGGTTTGCACCTGCATTGATGTTGGAGGGGGCAATCAAAACATCCCAAACTGGGCCCAGCTCAGCGCCTCACGAACTACCGAGCCGGATGCTAGCTTAGGATAGGCACATTCTTCAAAAAATTCCAGATCTTCAGTATTGGAATGAGCAAAATTGTGGTCGGTCTTTCCGGCGGTGTGGATAGTTCCGTCGCTGCTGCTGCGCTTCAACGCCAAGGCCATGAGGTCATTGGCCTCACGCTGTGGTTAATGAAAGGAAAGGGACAGTGCTGTTCTGAGGGCATGGTGGACGCCGTGCGCCTCTGTGACGAGCTGGGCATTCCCCATCATCTCGTCGATAGCCGCGACACCTTTCAGCAGTACATCGTGGACTACTTGGTCGAAGGGTATGGGGCGGGGGTGACGCCGCTGCCCTGTTCCCAGTGCAATCGCACGGTCAAGTTTGGGCCGATGGTGGCCTATGCCCGTGATGAATTAGGGGCCGACGCGATCGCGACGGGCCACTATGCCCGCATCGTGTACGACGACGCCACGGGGCGATACCAGCTTCGGCGAGCGATCGATCGCAGCAAAGATCAGTCCTATTTTCTCTATGACCTGACCCAAGACATGCTGGCGGCGACCCGCTTTCCCCTGGGGGAGCAGACCAAAACCGAAACGCGCCGTATTGCCGCAGAACTGGGCCTGCACACCGCCGAAAAGCCTGAAAGCCAGGATCTTTGCCTGATTGAGCACCACGGCTCAATGCAAACCTTTTTGGATCGCTATCTGGGCGAAAAGCCGGGGGATATCGTCGATTGCGAGGGCCGCGTCCTGGGACGTCACACTGGCACCCACCACTACACCATCGGCCAGCGCAAGGGCCTGGGCGTGGCAGCCCCCTACCCGCTCTATGTGGCGGGCATTGATGTGGGGCGCAATCAAGTCATTGTGGGCGATCGCGACAGCGTTTACGCGCCAGAATGTACCGTCCAGCGCGTAAACTGGGTGTCGGTTGCGCCGCCCCGTCAGCCCCTTAGCGTTTCTGTGCAGATTCGCTATCGCTCACCAGCGGTGCCCGCCACCGTCATCCCCCTAGTGGATGACACGGGTGCAGATTCGGGGCGAATTCGCCTTGTCTTTGAGGAACCCCAGTTTGGTGTGACGCCAGGGCAAGCAGCGGTTTGGTACGACGGCGAGACGCTTTTGGGCGGCGGCATTATTGAGCCGTTGCCCACCCCAACCCTCGCCGTTCCGGCATCTTCCCAAGCGATTGTGCAAGAAAAAGCGTGCTGAGGCGGCCTATCCTCTGGGAAGATTGAATGTGAGCAGTTCGCACAAGAGGACGGTATCTTGAGTCAAGTCCATAGCCTAAACCCTGCCCACGGCGGGACGCTGATTAACCGCATTGTCACCCCCGAGCAACGGCAGGTGTTTTTGGAAAAGGCCGAGACCCTGCCCCGTGTCACCCTCGATGAACGGGCTTTTTCGGACCTTGTGATGATCGCGATTGGCGGCTTTAGTCCCTTGACTGGGTTCATGGAGCAGGCCGACTACGACACTGTGGTCACCGATATGCGACTCGCCAACGGGTTGCCGTGGTCAATTCCGGTGACGCTTTCCGTTGAGGCTGCGATCGCCGACGGGTTACAAGAGGGCAGTCTCGTGCGCCTCGATGATGTCAGGGGTCGCTTTGTGGGCGTACTCGAACTGACTCAGAAATATACCTACGACAAAGTCAAAGAAGCCATCAACGTCTATCGTACTGACGAAGACAAGCACCCCGGCGTCAAGGTGGTCTACGACCAGGGCCCCGTGAATTTGGCTGGCCCGGTGTGGCTGCTCCAGCGCGACCCGCACCCCCTCTTCCCCACCTATCAGATTGATCCCGTTGCATCGCGGGCCATGTTTGCCGAAAAGGGCTGGAAAACCATCGTTGGGTTCCAAACCCGCAACCCCATCCACCGCGCCCACGAATACATCCAAAAGTGCGCCCTAGAGGTTGTGGATGGTCTGTTCTTGCATCCCCTCGTGGGCGCAACCAAGCAAGACGATATTCCTGCCGATGTGCGGATGCGCTGCTACGAGATCATGATGGAGCACTACTTCCCCCAAGATCGCGTGATCCTCGCCATCAATCCCTCAGCCATGCGGTACGCTGGGCCTAGGGAGGCGATTTTCCACGCCTTGGTGCGTAAAAACTACGGCTGTACCCACTTTATTGTGGGCCGCGACCATGCGGGCGTTGGCGACTACTACGGCACCTACGACGCGCAATACATTTTCGATGAGTTTGCACCGGGTGAGCTGGGCATCATGCCGCTGAAGTTTGAGCACGCTTTTTACTGCAAGCGCACGAGCACAATGGCGACGACGAAGACCAGCCCCAGCAGCCCTGAAGAGCGGGTTCACCTGTCTGGGACGAAGGTGCGGGAAATGCTGCGCCGGGGTGAGCTGCCCCCGCCTGAGTTTTCTCGTCCTGAGGTGGCGGCTGAGCTGGCGCGGGCGATGCAGGTCGCTCAGGATGTTTAGGGAGTGAGATGACGCGATTGTGGCGCTGGGACGACGATCGTTTTTACGGCGGCTAGGGCTGGGGCTGGCAACGCTGGGGCTCAGTGATGCCAGTTTGGCCGGGTTTGGCAACGCCTACCAGCGTGCCTTGGCCCAGTCAAATCGTCGCTTGGCGCTGTTGATTGGCATTGACCAATATCCTGATGCGGTGTGGGGTGGCGCGATCGCCCGCTCCACGCCGCTCAAGGGCTGCGCGACGGATGTCGAACTCCAGCGGCAACTGTTGATCCACCGCTTTGGGGTGCTGCCCCAGGACATTGTGACGGTGGTGAATGGTCAGGCTACGCAGCAGAGGATTGTGGCGGCCATTCAAGATCATCTGATTGCCCAAGCTCAGCCCGGTGATGCGGTGCTGGTTCATTTCAGTGGGCTGGGGGGGTTGGTGCAGGTCAGCGATCGCCCCAACGAATCCTTTTCCACCCTAGTTCCCGTTGACGGTATCCTCCCCAGCGAAGACCAACCCATCATTCAAGATATTTTTGAGCACACCCTGGCGGCACTTCTAGGCCAGGTGAAAACGGCGAATCTTACGGTGGTGCTGGATGCGACGGGGGTCGCCAATGCCTTGCCGATTCAAGGTAACTTTCGGGTGCGATCGCGCCTCGTGGTGCCTACCGGAGAACTCCCTGAGCCCAATACAGCTCCGGCTGGCGATGCCGCCCCAGCGCAGGGAATCGCGATCGCACGTCCAGACCTGACGCGATCGCCCCAATGGCCAGGGCTCATCATTCGGGCCAATCCAGCCAACGCCCCCGCCCTCGAAAGTGACTGGCCCGGCGGCTTTAGCGCCGGAGTATTGACCTATGCCCTGACCCAGCAAATTTGGGCCACGGCCCCCCTCCAAAAGCGGCAATGGGTTTTTCGCCACGTTGCCAGCAGCATGGAGCAGTGGACGGGGGCAAAACAATCGCCACAAATGGCTGGGCCAACCGCCGCCACCGCCAAAGGCCCGATGTATCCCGGCTATGGGGCAACCCAGCCCGCTACTAACGGCGTGGTGCTCACCACCGACGGCAATCAGGCTGCCACCCTCTGGCTGGGCGGAGTATCGCCCGATGTGTTGGCCTTTGCCCCCTTGGGGCTCCGCTTACAGCCCTTGACAGAACCATCTGAGAACAGCCCTGCGCTGGTTGTCAAAAGCTGTGATGGACTGAAGGCAAAGGCCACTGCCGTCAAAACTGCACCCCCAGACGCTAAACCCTTTGCTGCGGGTACCCCCTTGGTTGAAATGCAGCGTGTATTGCCGCGCACCCCTGCGCTGACCGTGGCCCTGGATCTGGCCCTCGAACGCATTGAGCGAGTAGATGCTACCAGCGCCCTCGCCAGCATTCCCTACGTGGAAGTGGTGACCGCCGGGGAGCAGATGGCCGACTGTGTGTTTGGGCGAGTGTATCCGGCGGTGCCTGATGCCACCGTGACGACAGTGGCGGCCTCGGCTCCGACTGCGCCCCTGAACCTGAAGTTGAATCCTGGTACGCCAGAGGGCGGGCGGCAACGCTATGGCCTCTTTGCCCCCGATCACACGCTGATTCCGGGTACGGTGACTGAGGACGAGGAGGCCGTCAAAACGGCGGTGGGGCGATTGACTGATCGCCTTCAACGGCTGCTAGCGGCGAAGCTCCTGCGTCTGACGGAAAATGCGGTTTCCTCAGAGTTGCCGATTCGTCTCGTGCTCGCAGCCCAAGATCCGAACGAGAAGCGACTGGCGCTGGAGGAAACGCTGCGATCGCGCACCTTTGCAGGATCAGCGGCACGGCGCGAAGTGGCGTCTTACCCCGTTGTAGCTCAAGCCAATCAGCGCCTCGCGTTTCAAGTCGAGAACCTGGGGCAAAAGCTGCTCTATTACCTGATGGTTTTGGTTGATCGCCACAATCGCCTCCTCGTCTACTCTCCCAACGAAGCCCTCCAGTTTGAAGATGGCGACAGCGTGGGCACTGCCGATGCAGTATCGCTGTCCCCAAGCAGCAGTCGGACGGTGCAACACCTCGACATTCGTCCAGGAGCGAATCCGCAGGTGCTCCCTCTGCAAACATTTTTGGTGATGAGCACCCGACCCTTCTATCAAACCTGGCGCAACCTCCACGACCAAAATGGCGCATTACAGAGCGATCGCTGGCTAAATGTCACCGCACCCCTCGCCTTCGCCAAAGCCGTGCTCACCGATCTACACACCGCAGGCACAGACCCAAGCGCACCCCGCAGCGAAGACACCCCCCTACAGCTCAAATCTCAGGTTTGGGCAACGCTTACCCTGCGATATCAGCTTCAAGCGTAGGGACGCGCTGTGGCCGCACTGCCGCCGGTAAAGGGAATGTTGGCGATCCAGAAATCACCTGGCGATATCGTCATAAAGTCCCTCATCCTTAGTGGTGCAGAAAAGTTCTGAAAGGGTTGCTGTGCAAAGAGTCTCAAATGAGACGGTGTAGATGGGAAGGGGCATTTCATGAGAAGCTTGAATTCCCCAACTCAAGGCCAGCCTCATGGAAACACCCCTCCTGTATCGCCAACTGCACGACCAATTGAGTCAATGGGTACAGCCCAAAGACCACCGTCATCTGCAAGGGGTCGCTGAAATTGTGTCAGCCGTATTACAGTCCGGCGAAGCTTGCCTAGAGCAATGGGGTAGTGCATTTTAGTGCAGGGCAGAGGAAAACAGAGGGTCACCTTGCTCTGCTATTTTTTGCCTGATTCGGCGATTGTCGTCATGGATGAACAG
>JACYME010000223.1 GCA_015272155.1 Leptolyngbyaceae cyanobacterium T60_A2020_046 | reverse complement strand
ACCAGCAGATCCAACGCTCGGGAATACTGTGGGTCGCCAGCGGTGCCAATCAGCTCACGATCCTGCGCCAAGCGCTCGCGGTCGTCTTCTGACAGCTCGACAACAATGTCGGGCTCAATGCCCATCTGGTTAATGTCGCGCCCGCTGGGGGTCAGATACTTTGCAACAGTAATGGCAATGCCAGAGCCATCCGGCAAACTCCGCACCGACTGCACCAGCCCCTTGCCAAAGGTTTTGGTGCCAACCAGCTCAGCGCGGTTGTTGTCTTGCAGCGCCCCGGATAGGATTTCGCTGGCGCTGGCTGACCCGCCATCCACAATCACCACCAGGGGTTTGTTGGTCAGGGCGCGGTGATTGGCAGCCTCTTCATCGACGACGCCCTGACGGTTGACGGTTGACACAATCACGCCGCTATCGAGCCACATGCGGGCAATTTCGATGCTGGAATAGAGCAACCCACCGGGGTTAGAGCGCAGGTCAAGGACGTAGCCCACCACGTTTTGGGCTTCGAGGTCTTGCAGGGCGCTGCGCATTTCAGCGGCGGCATTGGCGCTAAACTGAGCTAGCCGAATGTAGCCAATGGTGCCTTCTGGGGTATCTTTGACGCTGTAGCGCACGGGGTGAATTTCAATGCGGGCGCGGGTCAGTGGAAAGTCTAGGGTGCGATCGCCCCGGCGCACAGTAATGGTCACCTCAGAACCCACCGGGCCGCGAATCCGATTCACCGCATCGTTGAGGGCCATGCCCTCGGTAGATTCGCCATCAATTTCGACGATTATGTCTTGGGCCTGCAACCCGGCCTCAAAGGCGGGCGTATCTTCGATGGGGGCCACCACCACAATCTCGTTGGTTTCTTCCTCTTGGGTGATCTGAATGCCGACGCCGGTCAATTCCCCGGAGGTGTCCACCTGCATGTTACGGAATTCCTGGGGATCCATGAAGCGGGTGTAGGGATCCTTCAAGAGTCCCAGCATTTCGCGAATCGCTTCATAGGCGGCCTCGCGATCGCTGTATTCGCGCCCGAGGTAATCGGTGCGGACGGCTTCCCAATCCAACTGGTTGAAGGTGGCATCCACATAGGTGCGATCGATAAGTTGCCAGACTTCGTCGATCAGCTCTTTGGGACTCTCTTCAAAAAAGGCTTTGCTTTGAGAGAGATGCATCCCTGCTGCGGTCACGGTAACGGCGGCAACAGCCAGAGCCGTTGCGCCTACGACTAGTCCTCGCTTTGCGATCGCCATAGATATTGATGTTCCTTCAGGCAGTTACGATCAATCTAACACAGGGTTTCAATGGTGTTGGGCGTGGTCTACCAATTGGCAAAACCGAGACACTCGTTTATTCCAATTTCATGATTTTCTTCATCCTACGGGGGAGGGGTGTGCGCCCTCAGGGCTGTGAGAAGATGGCTGCGTGGTTCTGAGCTTCCCGGCATGATTTGGATCGACTGGCTGATTGTTCTGGCATACCTCATCTTTACCCTTTGGCTGGGGCTGTATTTGTCCCAGCGGGCTTCGGGGTCATTGGTGGACTTTTTTGTGTCTGGGCGATCGCTGCCGTGGTGGCTGGCAGGCACCAGCATGGCCGCGACTACCTTCTCGATCGACACGCCCCTTTATATTGCGGGGGTCGTCGGGAGTCGCGGCATTGCGGGCAACTGGGAATGGTGGAGCTTTGGCATTGCCCATGTGGTGATGATCTATGTCTTTGCGCGGCTGTGGCGGCGATCGGAAATTGTGACCGATGCCGAACTGACGGAACTGCGCTATGGCGGTCGCATGGGGGCGGTGTTGCGCGGCGTCAAAGCCTTTTTGTTTGCGGTGCCGATCAACTGCATCGGCATTGGATATGCCATGTTGGCGATGGTCAAGGTCATTACCGCGCTGCAACTGTGGGAGAGTTTGGGGTTTGATCCGGGGGATTCGGCCAAGCTGTGGAGCGTGGTGGGCGTGAGTGTGTTGGTGCTCATCTATGCCGGATTTTCGGGCCTGTGGGGCGTGGTGACGACGGATTTTTTTCAGTTTTTTCTGGGCCTGTTTGGGGCGATTGTGGTGGCGATCGCGGCAGTGGCATACATTGGCGGCATGGGCACCCTGATCACCGCCGTGCAAGATCAGTTTGGCCCCGACACCCTGGCGATGGTGCCCTTGCAGGTTGGGTCGGGCGGCATCTCCTGGAGTGAGACGGCGGGCATTTCTGCGAGTACCTTTTCAGCCTACGTGTTTTTGCAATGGTGGGCCTTTCGGCGAAGCGATGGCGGCGGCGAGTTTATCCAGCGGCTCGCGGCTTCTCGCACAGAGGTAGAAGCAGAGAAGGCGGCCTGGTTTTTCAACATCCTGCACTATGTCGTACGCACCTGGCCGTGGATTGTGGTGGCGCTGGTCGCGATGGTGGCCTACCCGAATTTGGCGGATCGAGAACTCGGCTACCCACTGTTGATGCTGGATTTTCTGCCTCCGGTGTTGCTCGGCGTGGTGGTGGCGTCGCTGATTGCGGCGTTTATGAGCACCGTGTCTACTCTGATCAACTGGGGGGCGTCGTATCTGACCAATGATCTCTATGGTCGTTTTATGCGCCCCGATGCCGACCAGGCCGAGCTGGTGCTGGCGGGGCAGGTGTCATCGGTGTTGGTGACGGGATTTGGCGCGATCGCAGCCTTTTTTGCAGACGATGTGGCGACGGTGTTTCGCCTGGTGATTGCGATCGGCACCGGGCCGGGGTTGGTGCTGATTTTGCGCTGGTTTTGGTGGCGCATCAACGCAGCGGCAGAACTGGCGGCGATGGTGGCGGGCTTCATCATGGGCCTGCTGACGATGCCTGTACCCGCCACCACAAATCCCCAAAACCTGGTATGGAGTGGGATGCGGGCGATTCAGCAGCTCGTGCCGATTTTGCGCGTCTCGGATTTTGGGCATCGGCTAATGGTGATTGCAGGCATCACGACGATGATTTGGGTGACGGTGATGCTGCTAACCCGGCCAGAAGCGCCAGAAACGCTGGAGCGCTTTTATCAGAAGGTGCGTCCCGGCGGATCGGGATGGAATCCGCAGCGCTTGCGGCTGGGAGAACCGCCGCTGAACTATGGATTTCGCGATCGCCCCAGTGCTGAGGCCGTGGGTCTGCAACCGGGCTTGATCTGGGGGCTCCCCCAACAACCGCCGGGAACGTTGCCGAGCCAAAATCTCTTGCTCCAGCTTCAGCAGGTGATTGCCGCCTTGGGCATCTTGTTTGGGGCGATGTTTGCAGTGGGGGGCTTTTTGCTGCTGCAATCGCTGACGGGCTGGCTGGGACTCGCGATCGCGGTGTTGGCAACGGTGTGGCTGCGACGGCTCGATCGCTGGGCGATCGCCCCGGTGCCGCGCCCTGGGTTAGAAGACCCGAGCAACGCCCCCAATGACATGTAGGATCACAGTAGTGCGGAAACTGGGGCTGCTAGTTTCCGACTTCTCCCTTTACGTTGCTTGGTTTCCCTACCCCTATGGCTTTCTTCCGCTCCTATATTGCGCCGCTCTTAATTGTGCTGACCTTTTTGGTAGCGATGCTGGCGGTGAGCGCGCGCATTTTCTTGCCCAGTGATATGCTTGCGCCCGCCCCGATTGAGACCCCCGTTGGCACCACTGCACCCACCGCTCCGGCTGCGCCAGAGTTATCGGATGTGTCCGTGTTGCTGCACGGTCAATCCGATTTTGCTGGCTAGGGGTTATCTCGGTGCCCATGCCTGCCTTTGCCGTGTCGGGATATCAGCTTAGCCAGGGGACGGTGCGCGATCGCGATCGGCTGCTGCAATTTCTCACCCTCACCTATCAAGAGATGGGGCAAGAGAGGGAAACGCTCCATCCCAGGCGGCACCTGGCCGATCTCCTGGATTTGCACCTAGCTCCGTCTACTCCCATTTGGTGGGTCAAGGCCAATGCTGACGCGGAACCCGTGGCCTGTCTCTGGCTGGGCACCGCCCTCGACCCGTGCCAGGGCCGCACCCACAGCCATGTGCTGCTGCTCTATGTGCAGCCGCCCCATCGTCGCCGGGGCATTGCCACCGCGCTGATGCACCATGCCGAAGGGTGGGCCGCCCAACGGGGCGATCGCCAGATTGAGCTTCAGGTTTTTGCGCACAATGCCGCCGCGATCGGCCTCTACACTCGCCTCGGCTACGGCACCGAAGCGCTCTGGATGACCAAGCCTTTACCCTAGGGCACGGTATCAATTGATGGGCAAACGCCTGCCCAGACAGAATTGCCGCGCCCGCCCTCACAACAGGGCTAGGGGCCTAATCGGGATTCTGAATTGAATGGATGGCAGCCCTTGCGCCGCTGGGCAGAACTCAAACTGCACAATTCAAACTGCAAAGGACAATGGGCGAATTGGCTCAGATGAGTTTACGGCACAGCCAAACACTGAGCCACACTGACGCCTGTTGTTCGGACTGTGGAGTCCATAATCGTTTTCTTCTCCTATCCGGCGGCGATGGGATCAGGGCGGGATCAGGGCGGATATTGTCGCTCTGTAAATCCGGTGCCTGGTAGAAAATTTCCTTCGCGATAATGGAAATAGCCTGAGCGCATCAGCGGGCTTTCTTTGCGTTTCTTGACCTTAAATTCGCTTCAACCTCAAGGGGTCAACGATGGAAGTCTCGCAGGGTAAAGGCGCGATCGCGATGAGGCGTGCGATCGCCAGTGCGAATACACATGGAGACTAGCACCATGAATGAACAACAAATCCTGCATGAATACAACCAAGGCTATCGCGACTTTTCGGGCGCACGACTGCATAACATTGACCTCAGCGGCAAAAAACTGATCGGCATCGACCTGAGTGGGGCCGATCTGAGCGGCGCTAACCTCCGCAACGCGGATCTCACCCGTGCAAACCTTACCCGCGCCAACCTCACCACCGCCGATCTCACCGGGGCCGACCTCAGCGGCGCGCACCTGTGGGAGGTCAACCTGATTGGGGCCGACCTGCATGGGGCTATGTTGGTAGGGGCAAGCCTCGTACGAGCCGACCTGCGCACCACTGATCTGGAAGGGGCCGACCTGCGCGGTGCCAACTTGACCCAGGCCGAGGTGTCGGGGGCAAACTTCCGGCGGGCCAACTTAGCGAGCACCTGTCTCGATGGGGTTGATTTGTCTGGGGCGGATATGGAAGCCAGCGATCGCGCCCAGCTCAATGCCACGGCCACCACTCCCACCACCGGAGACGCGCCCCGTTGGATTTCGTGGGGAATGCACTAGACTGCCAGCGATCGCTTAGCCCGTGCGGTACTAGCCCGTGCAGTAGATGATGTCAAAAACGGCCCATCCAGGACTCTGGACGGGCCGTTTTGTAGGCAATATCGCGACAGCAATGCCGCTGTGGGGGCTATGCGTCCGCCTCTGGAATGGAAATATCGATCGCAGTGACCGTCATATTTGGCGCGAGCGTTTCCAGCGGGGGCTGAATCGCCGCCTTGTTGCCCACCACCAGGATCACCAAATCGTCGGGATTGAGCTGGCGTGCCGCTGCCGCTTGAATTTGGGAGACGGTTGTCGCCTCAACGCCTCGCTGGAACTGAAAGACAAAATCGCTGGGATAGCCGTAATACTCATAGCGAATCAGCCGCGATAGGATTTGGCTGGGGTTTTGAAAGTTGAATACAAAGCTATTGAGAACGGCATCCTTGGCACGGGCCAGCTCATCGTCGGTGATGGGGCGATCGCGCACCGCCGCAATTTCCCGCTTCACGGATTGAATAAAGGGCACCGTCGTCTCCGATCGCGTCTGTCCCCCCCCCATGAAAATCCCGGGATAGTCATAGCGCGCTGCCCAATAGGCATAGACCACATAGGCTAAACCCTGGCGCGATCGCACCTCATTGAAGAGGCGTCCACCAAAGCCATTCAGCACCTCATTCAGCACCGCCAGCGGCACATAGTCCGGCTCGCTCAACTGCCCCCCCAAGTGGCCAATCTGCACATAGCTCTGGGTGAGTTGGGGCTGATCCACCAAAAACACCCCCGTCCGGGCTTGGCGAGCATCGGGCACCTGCGTCAACGGGGGCGCGGCAGGCGCTTCCCAGTCGCCAAAGGCGTCAGCAATCAACGCCTTCATCTGGGCCGGATCAAAATCACCCACAATCCCCAAAATCATCTGATCCGGGCGTACCGAGGTCCGATAAAACGCCACCAGGTCATCCCGCGAGATGGCGTCTAGGGTTTGGTATTCAATGGTGCGGGCGTAGGGGCTGTTGTCGCCATAGATCAGCTTGTAAAACTCCCGTGAGGCAATGTCATCGGGATTATCATTGCGTCGCGCGATCGAACCCCGATACTGTGTCTTCAAAAACTCAATGCGGTCTGGGGCAAAGGCCGGACGCCGCACCACATCCGAAAAAAGCCCAAATACCGTCTCCAAATCCTCAGAGAGGGCGCTGAAGCTCGCGCTGCCCACCGCTTCGTCAATCCCCGTTTCAACTGAGGCTGCCCGCTGCTCTAGAGCCAGGTTCAGGGCATCGGCACTCAGGGCTTCAGTGCCGCCAAGGCGCAGGGCATCGCCCATGAGGTTGCCGAGGCCCGTCTTGTCTCCGTCAACGAGACGCTCCCCCGTGCGAAAGGTGGCGCTGCCGCCGACCAAAGGCAGCTCATGATTTTCCATGAGGTAGACCACTAGGCCGTTGTCGAGTTCGTAGCGCTCGTAGTCTGGAATCTGGATCTCACGCAGTTCTGGGAAGGTGAGGTCGGTGTAGTGGCGGGCGGTGACGGCGGCGGCGGGCGGTTGCCAGCCCCACGCTACCACGCTAATCAGGGTCAGCACCCCAATCAGCCAAGGCAAGAGGGGTCGCCGTCGCACGAGGGAGAAGGAAGTTAACCAATGCATAGGGTGGCTCGAGATAGATAGAAGTGCAGGGCAAAAGATAGGAGAGCAGGGCGATCGCGCTTAGGACTCCGCCGGAACCAGCTTGCCCACCGTGCGGTTATTGGGCTGGAAGGTCGCGCGGGCAACCCGCTGCACATCCTCCGCAGTGACCGCATCGATCGCGGCCAGTTCAGCAAACACATTGCGCCAAGACCCGGTTTTGGCCTCATACTCGGCCAGCAGGGCTGCCATCCCCGAGTTAGAGTCGAGCCGCCGCAGGAGCCCAGCCCGCGCTTGGGTTTTGACCCGATCCAGTTCCTCTTGGGAAACAGGTTCGCGGCTCAGGCGGCCTAGGTGGTCTTGCATCAGGGTGCCGATCGCATCGGGCTCCACATTCGGAGCTGGGAGGCCATAGAGCAGCAGCATATTGGGGTATTTGTCCCCTGGAAAGCCGTTGATGCTGCCCACATCCAGCGCCACCTGACGATCTTCCACTAAATCCTTATAGAGGCGCGAGGTGCGTCCATTGACCAAGATGCCTTCAATCATGCCGTAGACCACATGATCGGGGTCGGTGATGCTGGGGCGATGGTAGCCCTCCAAATACCAAGGTTGTGAGGGCAGCGCCAGGGTGAACTCGCGGGGCGCAGTTTGGCGGGGCTCCGCGATCGTCACCTCAGCGGGCAAGCTGCGCGCCTCAAAGCGACCAAAGTACGCCTCGACCATGGCCCGAATTTCCCTCGGGTTGACATCGCCGACCACTACCCCAATCAGATTGTTGGGGCCATAATAGGCATCAAAAAAGGCTTGAATATCGTCCCGGGTCGCCGTGTAAAGATCCGCTTCGTAACCAATGATGGGGCGACGGTAGGGATGTTGCTCGAAGGCCTTTTCGAGAAAGACTTCCATGAGTTTGCCAATGGGGGAGTTATCGACCCGCATTCGACGTTCTTCGAGGATGACATCCTTTTCTTCGTAGAACTCGCGAAACACGGGCTCTAGGAAACGCTCAGACTCCAGCGACATCCATAGTTCCACCTTGTTAGAGGGCAGGCTGTAGAAGTAGCGCGTGGCGTCGGCTCCGGTGGTGGCGTTGAGACCCACGCCGCCCGCCTGTTCAACAATCTGACCGTATTTGTTTTGCTCAACGTATTCTGCGGCTTGCTGGCGCAGGGTTTCGAGGCGCGATCGCAGGGCTTCGGCTTGGGCGGTGTTGCCAGCGGCTTCGGCAGCTAAGACCTGGGCAAACACGTCATCCATTTCCGCCAGCACCTGCTGCTCGGCTGCAAAATCCCGCGTGCCAATCCGCTCAGTGCCTTTGAAGGCCAAGTGTTCAAGATAGTGGGCGACCCCGGTTTTGCCCTCTTCTTCATTCACGGCTCCCACATTGGCATAGAGCATGAAGGACACAACGGGGGCCTGGTGTCGCTCTAGCACGATGAACTTCATGCCATTCGCGAGGGTGAACTCGGTGACGGCCTTGGCAACGCGATCAAGGTAGGGCTGCACGGAACTGCCCGGTGTGGTCGATCGCGCCCAGGCCGCTGGGGGGGCAGTCGTCAAGGCCACCACGCCGATGAGAAACAGAACCAGACAGCGGTGGAGCGATCGCCGCAGCGCCTTGGGCAGCGCATGGAAAGGGGTCGAAAACCAGGAAAAACCGAACATAGATGAGTTTGCGAAACACGCCCTTTCAATTTCAGCACAGACCTACCCAGAACGACCATGGCGCTTAATGCTGGGTTTTGCCAGATTTTGCTGGAATTCCCCCAGGACTCAGAAGCCGCCCTAGGGCTGGAGTGCTCTATATAATGACGTTGACCCTTGTCCTAGGGAGACAGCGCGATCGCTTATCTTGCGCCCAAACCGCCCCGCATGTTCCACGAGGTATTCCCTTGACCCAGGCCACCGATTCATCTGGGCTACAGATCTGGAGCCGCCGCCTGTTTGCCGCCATCATGCTGGCGGGGCAGGTCGTGATGCATCTAATTTCGCGCCCTATCCATCGCCGCAACACCCTCGAACAAATGGCCGCCGTGGGGCCAGAATCGCTCCTGATTGCTTTGCTCACGGCGAGCTTCGTCGGCATGGTGTTCACCATTCAGGTGACGCGCGAATTTCTCAACTTTGGCGCAGGAACTGCGGTGGGCGGCGTCTTGGCGCTGACCTTGGCCCGCGAGTTGGCTCCGGTGTTGACGGCGGTGATTTTGGCAGGCCGAGTGGGGTCGGCCTTTGCGGCAGAAATCGGCACCATGCGCGTGACTGAGCAAATTGATGCCCTGCAAATCCTTAAGACCGACCCCATCGACTACTTGGTAATTCCCCGTGTGGTGGCCTGTGCGCTGATGCTGCCCGTGCTGAGCCTGTTGTCTTTTATTACGGGAATGACCGGGGGCTTGCTGATTGCTACCAATCTGTACGGCATTTCGCAGCAGGTTTTCATCACCTCAGCCCAAAACTTTTTGACCGTTTGGGATTTGGTCAGTTCGCTGATCAAAGCTTTTTTCTTTGGCATTTTGATTGCGGTGATTGGCTCAAGCTGGGGGCTCACCACCACCGGCGGGGCCAAGGGGGTCGGCCAATCGACGACCACAGCGGTGGTGACGGCGCTGCTGGCGATTTTCATCAGCAATTTCTTTTTGTCGTGGCTGATGTTTCAAGGGGTGGGCAGTGCGCTGTTGGGTGGCATGTAGGCGCGATCGCACACGATGCAGCATTCCCCCCAAGCAAAACCCTGCAGAGGCCGCGGTCAATGGCCTCAGTGTGCGACAACGCATGTCTCAATAACTTTTGGGGAGATGGGGAGACACCGAGAAGGGCTTCGACTGCGCTCAGCCCTCACCACTTCATACCCCCACACCGCCCACAGCCCGCCGCGCCTGAATTTCCAGGTACACCAGCAGCGCGTTCACATCTGCTGGGTTGACGCCGCCGATGCGGGAGGCTTGCCCAATGGTGAGGGGACGTACTTGGCTAAGCTTTTCCCGTGCTTCCTTCGACAGGGTTTCGATGGCACGATAGTCCAAGTCGTCCGGCAGTTTACGGTTCGCGTTGCGGCTCACCTGCTCGATTTGCGCCTGCTGACGATGAATGTAGCCCGAGTATTTGATGTCGATTTCGGCCCCTTCTTGTTCTTCGCGGGTGAGGGTGGCATTGCCGAGGCCATAGCGCGTCAGGTGAGGATAATGGAAGCCAGGACGCCGCAGCAGATCCGCCAGGGTGATGGAGCCTTTGATGCGCTGGTCTGTATCCGCTGCAATTTGCTGCCCGATCGCGTCGTGTTCCTTCACGCGGGTTTCGTGCAGCCGTTCCTTTTCCGCCGTGATGTTGGCCTGCTTGCGTTGGAAGAGATCCCAGCGGCGATCGTCAATCAGCCCGATTTCTCGACCGAGGGGGGTGAGACGCTGGTCGGCGTTGTCCGATCGCAGCAGCAGGCGATATTCCGATCGCGAGGTCAGCATCCGATAGGGTTCGCGCAGATCCTTCGTGCAGAGGTCATCTAGCAGCGTGCCGATGTAGCTGCCTTCGCGGGGCAGGATGATCGGCGCTTGCCCCTTGACCAAACGCGCTGCGTTGATCCCAGCGACGATGCCCTGGGCGGCGGCTTCTTCGTAGCCCGTGGTGCCGTTGATTTGTCCGGCGCAAAAGAGCCCCGCCACCTGTTTCGTCATCATGGTGGGGTAGCACTGGGTGGCGGGCAGGTAGTCATATTCCACGGCGTAGGCGGGTCGCAGCATGGCGCAATGTTCCAAGCCGGGGAGCGATCGCAGCATCGCCAGTTGCAGCTTCTCCGGCAACCCAGTCGAAAAGCCCTGCACATAAATTTCGGGGATGTCGCGCCCCTCCGGTTCCAGGAAAATCTGGTGGCTTTCCTTGTCGGCAAAGCGGACGATTTTGTCTTCAATGCTGGGGCAATAGCGGGGGCCTTTGGCATCCACCCAGCCGCCATACACCGGGGAAAGGTGCAGGTTTTCACGAATCAGGCGGTGGGTTTCGGCGGTGGTGCGGGTGAGGTGGCAGGGCATTTGTTCGCGCTCCACCCAAGCCTCGGGGTCAAAGCTAAACCAGCGCACATCGGCATCTCCGGGCTGGGGCTCTAGCACATCAAAGTTGATGGAGCGGCGATCGACGCGGGCGGGGGTGCCTGTTTTCAAGCGTCCGGTTTCAAAGCCCAGTTGATTCAGGGTTTCCGTGAGTCCGGTGGCAGCGAATTCTCCCGCCCGTCCGGCGGGCATGGACTTGTTGCCTACCCAGATGATGCCGCCGAGGAAGGTGCCTGTGGTGAGGATGACCGCTTGGCAGGCAAAGGCAACGCCAAAGTAGGTTTCGACGCCCACCACTTCGTCGTTTTTTCCCAGCACAAGGTCGGTGACCATGCCCTCGCGAATCACTAGGTTTTTCTGGTTTTCGACGATCGCTTTCATCACCGCTGCGTATTCTCGCTTGTCGGTCTGGGCTCGCAGCGCCCACACCGCTGGCCCCCGCGAGTTGTTCAAAACCCGCTTTTGCAGATAGGTGCGATCGGTCATTTTGCCGATTTCGCCCCCCAGGGCATCGACCTCGTGCGCCAGTTGAGATTTGGCCGGCCCACCCACGGCGGGGTTGCAGGGCTGCCACGCAATTTTGTCTAGGTTCAGCGTGATCAGCAGCGTGCGGCAGCCCAGTCGTGCCGAGGCGAGGGCCGCTTCACAGCCAGAGTGACCGCCGCCGACCACCACAACCTCAAATTCATCTAAAAACTCAACGGAATCGCGCGTTGCCATGAACCCTTTTGCACTGCGGAAACAACCGACGTTTCCCAATTCTAACGGGTTGGCCTGGGCATCCTAGTGGCGGACTGATATGGCGGCAGGGTTTTTCAACGTGGGCTGCGACCCCGTGCGGGTGCGCTAATCCGATAACGCAGGCTGGAAGATTGCAGGCGCGTTATCCGCGATCGCCTCCCAATCTCGCACTGCGCCCTGAAACCCGTGAGCCCAATCGGCGGCGTCAGCGGTCTGGCGGGTCGTGGGCGGGTCTTGCCAACGGCGCACCAAGCTGCGAAGGGTCTGGGGCAGGGGCTCCCCAAGCTGGGGATGGGGGAGATAGGCGGTGAAGGCCAGAACCCCCGTAAATAGAAGCGCTAAGCGCCAGGGGCGAATGGACGTGGTAGACATGGCAGTGTGACCTCGCAGGCAAGGGGGATGGGAGGGAACCTGGGTCTATCGTCCGCGCCAGGGGAAGCACGGACGACGACGAGGGGACGATTTATCAAGCGTCTGCCAGCACGGCGGCAGACTTCTGGGGCTTGAGGTGGATCCCGCCGTCGGCTTGCGGCGGCGGAATGACCCGCTGGAGGTGGGCCTCTGAGGGTGTTTTGAGCCGGGTAAAGTGGGCGGATGTGGTGAGGCGATCGTGGGCGATCGCAAAGCTTGGCAAATTTGCATCCATCTGCTGCCAGTGGGCGGTGGCGGCTTCATCACACCAGTCCTGGAGTTTTGGCATGGCCTGACGATGGGCTCCGCGATCGCGCAGATACCGCATCGCGGCCTCCTGCTCCCAGAGGGTCAGCGTCCAATAGGTGTGGCGCGCATCGGCCAAGAGCCGCCCGTCGAGAAACCCTGGCGTGCGCACGGTTTGCCGCACGGTGCGCCAGTTGTGCCAGGCGAACTGCGGCAAAAAACGGGGCGATCGCAGGCGCAGGCGGGTCACAGAGACGAAATACATCCGCCACCTCCAAGGGTGATGAGGATACCAGGCAATGTCGTCAAGCCATATTCAACTTGATGACTATAATATGCATTTTTTTGAATATGCCGTCAAGAGCGCGATCGCGCGGGCGGCGCGCACCCATGATCCCCTCCTCCCAGGCAACGATCGGCGCTTATCCGAATTCGGTAGTTTGCCGCTACCCTTGGCCCTCACCCCAACCCCGCTCCCAAGCTTTGGAGCGGAGCTTTGAAGAGACCGGTTTTGTCGGCCTGCTTCAGAGAATTGGTATTACCCGAGGATGGCGGCGGCGGTGAGGGTTAGGGTTGGGAAGGTTGGCGACTGCAGGGGTGCATCCCCTTGAAAAACCTGCTCAGCATAGCCCTGTGCCCTTAGGGAAAGGACGGTCACTTGAGATCGCTCGGGATCGACAATCCAATCCTCTGGAATACCGCGCCCTTCATACTGATTGCGCGTGTCAATGTAGTCGCGGCGATGGTTGTCGGCTCCGGGGCTGACCATCTCAACAACCAGCAGCGGCGGAGCTATGTCGAGGGTGATGGCGGCTTGCCCCAGCGATCGCATCTGGTCTGGATGGTCTGGACGTAGCACGGTCAAGTCGGGATAGCGGTTTTTGGGCTGTCCCGGTGTCGCGATCGCAATGCCCTGGAGGCGAATCTGGCGCATCGAGATCACTGTTTTCAGCGCTTCATAGAGCTGCATTGCCCGGTACAGGCTACGTCAGACTCTGGCGGCACGGGAACGAGTTCTCCGTTGGTGAGTTCGTAGTAGCCGTCGATGTTCTTGGTGTAGACCAGAAAGTCATCAAAGGTTTTGGGGTGTGGGTTGGCCTGCACCATCACCAAGCACCATGAAAGGGCTGAACTATCTCTACTGCTTTAGCGATCGCGCCCCATTGCCCGATTCCATCAGTGCTGCGTTACCCACCATAGATGTGGCGAAACAGGCCGCGCGTGGTGTCGCTGCCCAGCACCAGCTCGCGCATCAGCTCAAAGGCCCAGCCATAGAGCGGTGTGCCTGCATGGGCCGACACATTGCGCAGCTTACTAATTTTGTCAAGGATGGCAGCGGCGGCACTGGGTTGGGCAGCAAACCATTGGCCCATCGGGTGTTCCCAGGTTTCAAAAAAGGTGTTGAGGCGATCGCGATCCACGGCGGGCAGGGGGGCACGGGCGCGACTGGTGACATAGCGCAGGGTGGCAGGCGCGACCGCCGCCTTGAGCACCTCCGGGTGAAACGACTGCCACTCATCCGCCAACAGCGGCGCGACCATACCGAGGGTGTATTTCGTGCCGGGTCTTAACTCCAGCGAGCCAAGGCTGGGGCTACCCTCCTGTACCCAGTGGTCGTAGAGGTCTTGGAAAAACGGCTGCACCACTTCGCGCTCCACCACAAAACCCAAGCGCAACCCCGCCTCAGAATAGTCCGCCGGGCCGATGGTGGGGTCATCAGGACGGCTCAGCGCTGCATGTTTGTAGGCCGCATAGAGGTCAGTTTGGCTGCGGGTCTGCAGGCAAAACCAGAGCTTGTCGCCCACTGCCTCCCGCACCGATTGCTTCAGCGCCTTGGCATCAATGGGCGGCAGCGCGGGGCGCATTTGCTCCTGCATTTGGGCAATGCTGGCCTCCTGGGTCTGGATGACCGACTCCTGGGCCGCGAGTTCCTGCTGAAGCGTTTGAAATTGCTGCTGTTGGTCGGCGGAAAGTTGGTGCAGCTTTTCTTCCAGCAGGGCGACCTGCTGGGTCAGCGTGGTGATGTGGCGATCTTTCTCGGCGAGGAGTTCGTCCTTTTCCAACAGGAGGTGGGTTTTCTGGCGCAATTCCAGCGCATCGAGGGCCGCGCGAATCAGGTTGAAGTAGTGGGGTTCGGTGACATCCACGGGTTGGGTGGCTTGCCCTGGCAGCGCGAGGTAGCCCTGGCGTTCGGGCAGGACGACGATTAGCGCTTGCCCTTCGGGATTGTGAATTTGCAGTTCACGAAACTGATCGTCCGCAGAGATGCGGGCAGTGTAGCGTCGCCGACTGTAGGGAAAGTCGGCATGGCTGACGAGGGCGACGGATCCTGGAAGGTTTTCCGGGGCGGCGGCGGCCTCCCTTGGGGTTTCCTGGGCGTCTCCACTGGGTGCCATTGCTGGCGGGGAAACGGCGCTGGGGCGATCGCGCTGGGGCGATCGCGGCTCACGGGCCTCAAAGGGTAACTTCAGGGTCGGGGCGGGGGTAGTGCGGGCGGGGGCAGGGCGCGGTTCCGCAGAGGCGGCGGGGCGCACCGTCGCAGGTCGCACCCCCACCAGTTCGATCTGGAGGGTGCGCTGGCCTTGCCATTCGTTGAGCTTGAGCCGATAGGCAACATCCAAGCGATCGGGCAGTGGGCAATGATGGCCCCACCGCCACGCGATCGCCTCCACCGTTGGCCCCTGATCTTCTGCTACAGATAGCTTGAGGTGGGTGCGGTCTTTGCCGATCGCGCGTTGCTCCACAATGCGCACGTTCGGCGTCCAAAACACCGGGTCGGGATTTTCGATGCCGCAGGGATGCAAGCCATCAATTTGCTCGTAGAGGTCGAAGGTGAGATCCGCGAGGGCGGCGCGGGCATCGACCCTCACCAACGGCTTCAGATGTTCGGGAGCCAGCACCCGGTTGGCGTAGTTCACCAGCCGCGACTTGATTTGGCGCAAATGCTTGGCCGGAAAGCTAAAGCCGCCCGCCGCCTTGTGTCCGCCGAATTTGGGCATGAGATCGTGGCAGGTTTGCAGTGCCTCAAACACGTCAAATTCAGGAATGCCTCGGGCGGAGCCGCGAATTTCTTTTTGGGCGTCGTCTTCGTAGGTGCCGATGAAGACGGGCACGCCGTAGCGCTCGACCAACCGTGACGCCACAATGCCAATGACGCCGTGATGCCAGTCGGGTTGGATGATGAGCAGCAGGCGATCACGGAGCAAATCGACTCCACCCGTGTGCTGCTCGGCCTCACACCAGGCGATCGCGGCTTCTTCGATGCGATCGCACATCTCGCGACGGCTCTGGTTCGCCTGCTCGCACTGCATCGCCCGTTCCAGCGCCACCCCCGCATCATCGGTGGTCAGCATATCGATGACAATTTGCGGATCGCTGATGCGCCCCACGGCATTAATACGCGGCCCCAACCGAAAGCCGATATCCTCGGGCTTAAGGGTTTCATCTTGTTCGCCCAGGCCCGACACCTGAATCAACGCCTGCACCCCCAACAGCCGCGACTTGGGCAAGAGCTTGAGGCCGCGCCGCACCCAGCGCCGATTCACCCCCGTCAGGGGAGCCAAATCCGCAATCGTTCCCAGGGTAAACAGCTCCAACAAGGGAGCCGTCAGGTCTTGGGTTTGGGCCATCGCCTGGGCAAGGCACACCGCCAAGATATAGGCCACCCCAACCCCCGCTACGCCGCGATAGGGCGACGCCGGATTGATCAGCTTGGGGTTCAAAATGGCGTGGGCGGGGGGAATTTCGGGCGGCACGTCGTGGTGGTCGGTGACGATCACCACCAGGCCTAGTTCGCGGGCATGGGCGATGGGATCCACCGCCGCGATGCCGTTATCCACCGTGAGCACCAAGCTCACCCCGTCGGTATAGGCGTCTTCGATGATGCGGCGGTTGATGCCGTAGCCTTCTTGCATCCGACTGGGGATGGTGTAGTCCACCTCGGCCCCAAGGGCGCGCAAGGCCCGCAGCAGCAAGGCGGTGCTGGTCATGCCGTCGGCGTCGTAGTCGCCACAGATAAGAATTTTCTGGCGATGGGCGATCGCGGACTTGAGAAACTCAACGCTCTGGGCCAGGTCAGGGAATTCTTCCAGCGGGGAGGGTAGCCGCAGCACCTCTGGCTCCAAAAAGTCCTGCGCCGCCTCGGCAGTGGTGATGCCTCGATTCAGCAATACCTGGGCCAACACCGGAGACAGCCCGGTGGCCTGGGCCAGCCATTGGGCTTCGCCTTTGAGGGCGGGGGCAATGTGCCACCGCTGATCGGGCATGGAGCGCGATGCTCCGGGCGCAACGCTCGGAACCGTGGAGGAGTTTCGCTGGGCCGGGTCGTTTGCCAACGGCTTTACCACACCATCAATGCAAGTAGATCGTCTGCACTATTTTGGCTTGCCCTACTATAGCGCTCGCCTCAGGATTGAGAACAGGCGATCGGTCGCCGCCGTTCCTTCGCGATCGCCCCAAGCCTTAAAACGCCACTTTCAACGCTTCACGCAGATTAAAGGATGCCACATCGTCATCACTCGACACGATTAACATCACGGTGCTGGTATTGGGTGCGTCGCCCGCCAGGCACACCGCCACGGCGGCCACGGTCTCCGTTTGCCCCGAGACGCTGTTGCCCTCTGATTGAATGTTGCTCAGCCCCTCGGTGGTAAAGGCGCTGTTCGCCCGGTTGATGCAGGAAATGACGCCCAAGTTCAGCGATCGCCAGGCGTAGTAAATGCCCGGCGCATCTGCCCGCGCGGGGGACGCGATCGCCATCATCCCCACCCCAACCACCGCCGCCCGCAGCCAACCGTACCCCATGCGGATTCTCCTTAACAATCAATCGGTGAACAACTCTCGGCAACGCAACTGTGCGTCACGCACCCTAAAAAAAGACTGTAACCTCGAAGCGAAAAAAAGGTGCAAGCTATGCTGAATAGCGTGAAACAAGGGGGATGCAGATGCAAGGACTGATGCGACAGATTGGGGTCGGGCTGACGATTGGCGGCCTGGGTTTCGCGATCGCGGCCTGCCGTCC
>JACYME010000045.1 GCA_015272155.1 Leptolyngbyaceae cyanobacterium T60_A2020_046 | reverse complement strand
GCCATTGTTTCTCATTCTTATCTAGAACTACTATAGATCTACCTTTTGTAGAATTTGTAGAAGTAGATACCTGGACTTCGTCAGGATGGGTGTCGGCAAATTCAGGGCCAGGAGGCTGGGTTTTATCCTGCGGATAGAAGACTGCCATCAAGGGCATTTCGCGATAGTCTGATCTCAGAGCATTTGACTGTACAGTTAGGAACGTTCCATGAAGCGGAAAGGATTGCGTTTTCTCTTGGGTATCGTCGTGGTGCTGGGGGTCTGGGTGATGAACTGCGCGATCGCCCCTGCCGCGCTTGCGATCACCGCCATCGAACTCAAGGATTTGTCATACTCCGCCTGTCCCGAAGAGTTTGCAGAGGGTATGGTGACGGCGGGTTCGGTACAAAGCGCAAAGTGCTACATGATTCACGGGACGGCGGTGAATACAACGGGCAAGCCGGTGTTGAGCGCCGATATTTTTGGGCGGATTTACGATGCTAACGACAATCCGGTGATGCAAAATCGGGGCCGATTGGGTGCGATCGATGAAGTTCCCCCCGGCGAGAGCCCCTTCGAGCTGCGGATTTCCGTGGCCGACAATCAGCCCGAACCACTGAAGCTCAAGCAGTTTAAAGCGTCTGGCTTCAGTGGACGCATTCGACGTTAGGGTTCACCCAGGTTCCCTCCTGTGAGGGCTGTGTCGCGGGGGGAGCCGCCACAGTCACAGTCAGTGATGCGATCGCGCTGATTACGACTCGGCGTATATTCGTTCACCTATTGGCCCTCACCCTAACACCAATTCTGGACTTTGTCGCTACACTTGGCCCTCACCCCAGCCCCTCCCAAGATTGGGAGATGAGCTTTGAAGAGACCGGTTTTGTCGTCCTGCTTCAGAGAATTGATTAAATCCCTCTTCCAACATTGGGCAAAGGATCTCAAGTCCCTCGCTCCCCTTCTCCTAAGTTTTGGGAGAAGGGCCGGGGGATGAGGGCGGATCGGTATCGAGACGTATGTCACCGGGTACTCGCCCGGTAAACTGGCAAGCGTGCCGTCGCCGAATCAGGTTGCATGACAATATTTCGATGGATAGGACACTGGTTACCCAACCTCGATCGCCGGGTTTGGCTCCTTGCGGCTGGGCGAATGCTCTCCCAGGTGGGGATCGGCTTTGTCATGTTTTACGCGCCGATCTTTTTCACCACCCAAGTCGGGCTCTCGGCGACTCAGGTCGGCATCGGTATCGGCAGTGAAGCCCTGTCGGGGATAGTGGGGCGGTTTTTGGGTGGGTCGATGGCGGATTCTGCCCGCTGGGGTCGTCGCCGAACATTGCTGCTGTCGGCTCTGATCTCAGCCTTGGCGGATGTCGTGCTGTTTTTCACCCACGACCTGAGCACCTTCATCGTCGGAAATTTGCTGATGGGGCTCGGTGTTGGGCTCTATTGGCCGTCAACGGAGTCGATGGTGGCAGATATTACGCCTGAGGTCGATCGCAGCGAAGCCTTTGCCCTGGTGCGCATGGCCGACAGTTTGGGGCTTGGCATTGGGGTGATTTGTGGCGGCATTTTGATTGCGACCACGGCGACCTATCGTCTGCTGTTTGCGATCGATGGGTTTAGCTTTTTGGCATTTTTTGCCATTGTCTACTTCGCGATCGCAGAAACACGGCCCGATCTCGCTGCCGACACTCGCTTTTTTCAGGGCTGGGCCGTGGCCCTGCGCGACCTTAATTTGCTGGTCTACGCCAGCGTGAATGTGGTGTTTACGGGCTACATTGCCCAAGTGCAGAGCACCCTGCCGCTGTATCTCAACCAGTTTGTGCCCACCCAGGGCGATGGCGTGGGCCTGCCGGAAGTGACACTGAGTATTTTGTTTACGGGGCATGTCGCCCTCACTACCCTGTGGCAGTTGCCAATGGCCCGCATGCTTAAGCCTGTGGGGCAGGTGCGATCGCTGATGGTGTCGGCCTGTCTGTGGGGGGTGGGGTTCACCCTAATCTGGGCCACGGGGCAGGGCATCTTTGAGCAGGCGTCGCTGGGGGCAGCCTTGGCTCTAGGGATCATCGCGATCGCCATCACCGCCTACACCCCCGTCGCTTCAGCGCTGGTTGTGACGCTGGCCCCGTCCTCCCTGCGCGGCGTTTATCTATCTGTGAATTCGATGTGCTGGGCGCTGGGATATTTTGTTGGCCCGCCCGTGGGCGGCTGGGCGCTCGATCGCTCCCCCGCGGTCGCCCATCGGTTTTGGCTGGTTGCTGCCCTCAGCATTGGGGCTGTGTTGGCGATTTTGCTGGGCCTAGATGCGCGGCTCCAGCGCTTTGATGCCCAGTCGT
>JACYME010000091.1 GCA_015272155.1 Leptolyngbyaceae cyanobacterium T60_A2020_046 | reverse complement strand
CCGGACTGACTTGAAAAAGGGCAGCCGTTTCCTCGACTGAATGCCCTTGCTCTACTCGGGCGACTACTCGCTCACGCAGATCTAAGCTGTAGGCCATTGTTTCTCATTCTTATCTAGAACTACTATAAATTGCCCTCGCTCATCGCAGAAGTCTACTTTAACGGACTCGTCCCCTTACTGCCCAAAAGCAACCCCCCCAACCGCAGAGCAGCAGGGGGGGTCAAACCGTTAACGAACCATCAGGCCGACTTAACCAAAGCGACTAGAGGTTGACGCAATCAGGAAGGCGGCGTAGGTCAGGATGTAGCCCACCGTAAAGTGTGCCAGACCCACAACCCGCGCTTGAACGATGGACAGTGCCACAGGCTTATCCTTCCAACGAACCAGGTTCGCCAGAGGGGTGCGCTCGTGTGCCCACACGATGGTCTCAATCAGCTCTTGCCAGTAACCCCGCCAGGAGATCAGGAACATAAATCCGGTTGCCCAGACCAAGTGCCCGAAGAGGAACATCCAAGCCCAAACAGCCAGGTTGTTCATCCCATAGGGGTTGTAGCCGTTGATGAGCTGAGAGGAGTTGAGCCACAGGTAATCCCGCAACCAGCCCATCAGGTAGTTCGACGACTCATTAAACTGAGCCACATTCCCCGACCAAACGCTCAGATGCTTCCAGTGCCAATAGAAGGTAACCCAACCAATGGTGTTCAACATCCAGAACATGGCGAGGTAGAACGCATCCCAAGCAGAGATGTCGCACGTACCGCCACGACCGGGGCCATCACAGGGGAAGCTATAGCCAAAGTCCTTTTTATCGGGCATCAGCTTAGAACCCCGAGCATCCAGCGCACCCTTGACCAAGATCAGGGTAGTGGTATGCAGGCCCAACGCGATCGCATGGTGAACCAAGAAATCGCCAGGGCCAATCGTCAGAAACAGGGAATTAGAGCCACTGTTAATGGCATCCAACCAGCCACCCAACCAGACATTGCCTTCATTTGGCCAAGCCGTGTAGGCAATGCTATCCGGATTGGACAGCAGAGTATCAAAGCCATAGAGCAGCTTCCCGTGGGCCGCTTGAATCCACTGCGCAAACACCGGCTCCACCAGAATCTGCTTTTCAGGTGTGCCAAAGGCCACCACCACGTCGTTGTGGACGTACAGACCCAGAGTGTGAAAGCCCAAGAACAGGGAAACCCAGCTCAGGTGAGAAATGATCGCTTCCTTATGCTGGAGAACGCGATCCAAGACGTTGTTCTTATTCGCAACGGGATCGTAGTCACGAATCAAGAAAATTGCACCGTGGGCAAACGCCCCCACCATAATGAAGCCAGCAATGTACTGGTGGTGAGTGTAGAGCGCAGCCTGGGTGGTGAAATCCTTCGCCATAAAGGCATAGGGCGGCAGGGAGTACATGTGCTGAGCCACCAAAGAGGTGACCACACCCAAGCTTGCCAGGGCGAGCGCCAACTGGAAGTGCAGGGAGTTGTTCAGCGTGTCATACAGCCCCTTGTGGCCATCCCCGAGCCCGCCCTTGGGAGGCTTATGGGCATTCAGGATTTCCTTAATGCTGTGGCCAATCCCGAAGTTCGTCCGGTACATGTGGCCGGCAATGATGAAGATCACCGCGATCGCCAGATGGTGGTGCGCCATATCCGTCAGCCAGAGAGACTCCGTCTGAGGATGGAAACCACCCAAGAAGGTCAGAATCGCAGTACCTGCACCCTGAGCCGTACCAAACACGTGATCCGCCGTATCCGGGGTTTGAGCATAAACGCCCCAATTGCCCGTAAAGAACGGCATCAGACCAGCCGGGTGAGGCGGCGTGGACAGGAAATTACCCCAACCCACATGCTGACCCCGAGACTCAGGAATCGCCACATGAACCAAGTGACCCGTCCAAGCCAAGGAGCTTACGCCAAACAAACCAGCCAAGTGGTGATTCAGGCGAGACTCCGCATTCTTGAACCAAGAAAGGCTCGGGCGGAACTTAGGCTGGAGGTGCAACCAACCTGCGAACAAAAAAACCGCAGACAAAATCAGCAAGAACACCGCACCGGAATAGAGATCGGTATTGGTGCGCATCCCAATGGTGTACCACCAGTGATAGACCCCAGAGAACGCGATATTCACCGGGTTAGACGCGCCAGCCTGGGTGAACGCATCCACCGCAGGTTGACCGAAATGAGGGTCCCAAATCGCGTGGGCGATGGGACGGACATTCAGCGGATCCTTGACCCACTGCTCGAAATTACCTTGCCAAGCAACATGAAACAGGTTGCCCGAGGTCCACAGGAAGATGATTGCCAGGTGGCCAAAGTGAGAGGCGAAAATCTTTTGATAAAGGTTCTCCTCCGTCATGCCATCGTGGCTTTCAAAATCGTGAGCCGTCGCAATCCCGTACCAGATCCGCCGAGTGGTCGGATCTTGGGCCAGCGCTTGGCTAAATTTTGGGAATTTAGTCGCCATAGCGTGTTAATGAGTCCTCCGCGCTCTTATCCAACGGCAATAATTCGCGCCAGGAAGAATGACCAGGTGGTCACAATTCCTCCCAGGAGGTAATGGGCTACCCCAACAGCTCGACCCTGCGTAATGCTCAGCGCACGGGGCTGAATTGCCGGAGCAACTTTCAGCTTGTTATGAGCCCAAACGATGGACTCGATCAGCTCCTGCCAGTAGCCACGGCCACTGAACAAGAACATCAGGCTGAACGCCCAAACAAAGTGAGCCCCAAGGAACAGCAAGCCATAGGCAGACAGAGCCGAACCATAGGAACCAATTACCTGAGAAGCCTGAGCCCACAGGAAGTCACGCAACCAACCGTTGATAGTAATTGCGCTGTTAGCGAAGTTGCCGCCTGTGATGTGCGAAACCGCACCACCATCGGACACCGTGCCCCAGATATCAGACTGCATTTTCCAACTGAAGTGGAAAATCACGATGGACAGGGAGTTGTACATCCAGAACAGGCCGAGGAACACATGATCCCAACCGGAAACCTGACAGGTACCACCCCGACCCGGGCCATCACAGGGGAAGCGGAAGCCCAATTCACCCTTGTCTGGAACCAGACGAGAGCTGCGGGCATACAACACACCCTTCAGCAGGATGAGCACTGTGACGTGAATGGTGAAGGCATGAATGTGGTGAACCATGAAGTCTGCCGTGCCCAGAGTCATCGGCATCATGGCAACCTTGCCACCAACCGCAACCAAATCACCGCCAAAGACCGGGCTCACCCCTGCCAGCGCATTGGGAGCAGTTGCACCCGCCGCTGTCGTATGAAGGCTTTGAACCCATTGAGCAAAGATTGGCTGAAGCTGAATTGCGGAGTCAGAGAACATGTCCTGAGGACGGCCTAACGCCCGCATGGTGTCGTTATGGATGTACAGACCAAAGCTATGGAAGCCGAGGAAAATACACACCCAGTTCAAGTGAGAAATGATGGCATCGCGAGAGCGGATCATGCGATCCAGCGCGTTGTCCATATTCACCGCTGGGTCATAGTCACGCACCATGAAAATTGCGGCGTGCGCCCCAGCGCCCACAATCAGAAAGCCCCCAATCCACATGTGATGGGTAAAGAGGGACAACTGCGTGGGATAGTCCGTCGCAATGTACGGATAGGGAGGCATGGCATACATGTGCTGGGCAACGATGATGCTCAGGGAGCCCACCAGCGCCAAGTTAACCGCCAACTGAGCGTGCCAGGAGGTGGTCAGCACTTCGTAGAGGCCATCATGACCCTTGCCACCAAAGAGGAGGGGATCACCCTTGTGGCCTTCCAAGATCTCTTTCATGCTGTGGCCGATGCCCCAGTTGGTGCGGTACATGTGGCCCGCAACGATGAAGAGAACTGCAAGTGCGAGGTGATGGTGCGCCGTGTCTGACAGCCAGAGGCCGCCAGTCACAGGATTGAGCCCACCTTTGAAGGTCAAGAAGTCTGCATAGGCTGCCCAGTTCAGCGTGAAGAACGGAGTCAACCCTTGGGCGAAGCTGGGGTACAGCTCAGCCATGAGGCTCTTATCCAGAATGAATTCATGGGGCAGGGGAATATCATGCGGAGCCACGCCAGCGTCGAGCAGGGCGTTGATGGGCAGAGACACGTGAATTTGGTGCCCAGCCCAGCTCAAACAGCCCAAGCCCAATAGGCCGGCGAGGTGGTGGTTCATCATGGATTCCACGTTCTGGAACCACTCCAGCTTGGGAGCGGCCTTGTGATAGTGGAACCAGCCCGCAAAGAGCATCAAACCGGCCATCACAAGGGCTCCGATCGCGGTGCAATAGAGCTGATAGCTGTTGGTGATGCCAGAGGCTCGCCAGAGCTGGAAGAATCCAGAGGTGATCTGAATGCCGTGGAAGCCACCGCCCACATCTGCGTTCAGGATTTCTTGGCCAAAGATGGGCCAAACGACCTGTGCACTGGGCTTGATGCCCGTGGGATCTGACATCCAGGCTTCGTAGTTCGAGAACTTAGCGCCATGGAAATACATGCCGCTGAGCCAGATGAAGATAACGGCCAGGTGGCCAAAGTGTGCACTAAAGATTTTGCGCGAAATATCTTCTAAGTCACTGGTATGACTATCAAAATCGTGAGCGTCGGCATGGAGGTTCCAAATCCAAGTTGTGGTCTTTGGCCCTCGAGCGAGTGTGCGGTCAAAGTGACCCGGCTTGCCCCACTTTTCAAAAGAAGTAGGTACGGGATCCTTATCAACCAACACCTTCGCTGCTGCCTCCCGCTCGCGCGGGGTAGTTGTCATGGAGACTCTCCTCTCTCTAGACAAACGAGCAAACGCAACAAGTTGATGCCGTAAACCGATTGCCGATTAACTGCCGTTAAGTGGTTGGAACCACGGGCTGCTAATGGAATCAGCCGACGGTTGCTCTTGAGCATTATAGTCTCCGAGATTTACCCATTTGAGATCGAGTTAACAATATTTCAACCTGGGAAAATTATTGTGCCATCTAGGTTTCAGGCATAGACAAGGCACAAGAAAACCTCACAACATTACCGTCATTAACAAATCTCAATCCATAGACAGCATTTTTTCCATTTCTTCCGCTGATTTTTCAAGGTTTTGTATTAAGAAGTGTCAATTCTCCTTTACAAGGGGAGTGCTTTCAAGATCCTGAGGGACAAGGGTTTGGTGGATTGGCCTCATCTGACAATCCAGGGTTATGAAGATCATTTACAAAGCTTAATTTTCGGGGAAATTCTAATCTTGATTTCTGTGCTCTGGGGTGCGATCGCGAGATCGCACAAGAAAGCGATGCGGAACCCCAGTGGTGCCGTAAGGTAATTAGGAAGGTGTAACGGAGAGGCGGACATGGTCGCGCGGCGTTTGGGCTCGGCAATGAAGGGAGTCATGGTGGCGGTGTTGGTGGGTGTGGCGCTGCTGGTAGGGAGTTGTGGGGGCGATCGCCTCACGCCTACCCCGTTATTGGACAGTGATGCGGCGACGAGCGATCGCAACCCCATTGTTGGCGCGTTGACCGAGGTTGCGCCCCCCGCCAGCATTCAAACCCTGAAACCCTTTTTAGATGTTTATCAGCCCCAGGTTCGGATTACCTTTCCCAAGGATGGACAAGTAATCCCCGACACGACCCTAGCCGTTCAGCTCACCGTCCGAGATCTGCCTATATATAAGGATCACGATCTGGGGCTCGGCCCACACCTTCACCTCGTGCTCGATGATGAGCCCTACCGCGAGGTCTACGACCTGAGCGAGCCCATTGAGTTGACAGACCTTGCCCCCGGCACCCACACCCTGCGCGTCTTTGCAACTCGGCCTTGGGGCGAAAGCTTCAAAACAGAAGGAGCTTTTGACCAAGTTACCTTTGACAGCTTTGCGAGTACGCCCGATCGCAACCCTGATCGCCGCACGCCAATGCTGATCTACAACGAACCCCAGGGCGTGTATGGAGCCGAGCCCATTCTGCTGGATTTTTATCTCCACAACGCGCCACTGCATTTGGTGGCCGAATCCGACGACAGTGTCCCGGATTGGCGCATTCGCTGCACTGTCAATGGCGAATCCTTTGTATTTGACCAGTGGCAGCCAATTTACCTGAAAGGATTTAAGCCCGGCCAAAACTGGGTCAAGCTGGAACTGATTGACGAAACCGGGGCCGTCTTGGAGAACGCATTTAATACGGCGGTGCGTGTCATTACCTATCAGCCCAACGGCAGCGATCCCCTGGCGAAGCTAGTGCGTGGCGATATTGACATTAATTACGCCCGCCGACTGGTTGATCCCACATTCACTCCGCCTGCGCCCCCTGTCCCAGAAACGCCTGAGGAAACGGAGATTCCCGCGATCGCGCCAGCAAAGACAAGCCCCATTGATGAATTGCTCTCTGGCCCTGAGGAGGAGGGGCGCGATCGCACCGATGCCGATACCGCGCCTGCTACACCGTCAACGCCAGAGCCTGCGGATAGCCCGATGACGAAGGACGAGGAAATTCCAGCGGCGGCGAATGAAGACGAGCAGCCATCACCCGCTAGCGAGGAGGCCGCTGCCTCGGAAGAATCCACCGCAGCGGATACATCCCCTGAGATCGACACGCTCAACGGTGATGGAGTTGAGGAGCCAGAATCGCCCCCCGCACCCGAAACCCCGGACACCGCAGCCAGCCCAAACGACTCCGCCGCAGGTGATGAGGACGATACGGCCTTAGATGAGACAACGGAAACAGAGACCGATGCACCGGAAGTCGATGTGTCGGAAATCGAGGAAGACGCTCCCCCTCTCCGGCCTGAACTGCGGGCGGGCGATCGCAGTCCCCTAGAGGAACCGCTTTCGCTATAGATTCTTGCCCCGGGCACTCTCACGCCACCGCATTGCCTTCGCCTGTTGGCATTCACTCTGACATGGGCACCTTATAAACCGGAGATTGTTGCATTGCTTTCTCCAGTGTGAGGTTGCGCTGCCAGACGTATAGACAGGGTTTTGACTCATGACTCCTGCGAACGCTGCACCGGGGTTCCGCCGCATCCAAACGGTGCTCATCGTCGCAGTGGTTTATTATGCCACTGCCAAGCTAGGTCAGTACCTGGCCATTCCACCAGGGTTTATCACACCGGTCTACGCACCGTCGGGCATTGCCGTTGCTACGTTGCTGCTGCTCGGATTTTGGGCGTGGCCAGGGCTTGCCTTGGGCGCAATCGTGGCAGCAACTTGGCCGCTATGGGTAAATACTGGCCAGCCTGATATGGCGATCGCATCAGGACTCGGCATCACCATCGGCTCAGTATTGCAGGCGGTCGCCGGAGCCTACCTCATCCAGCGCTTCATTGGCCGCAGTACCCTGTTTGAAAACGCCCAAAACGTCTTTAAATTCACGGTCATTGAGTTGTTGAGCTGCACCATCAGCCCGACCTTTGGCTCCACCACGATGTACTTTTGCGGCCTTATCCCCGCTGCTGACTATGGCAACAGTTGGCTGACCTTCTGGCTTGGGGATGGCATTGGGGCACTCATTGTGGCCCCGCTGATTTTGGTGTGGGCCACCCGCCTGCAACCGGATCCAGATTTTCCCGCCCGGCGCACTGACTACAGCGTGCAAAAGGTGATGGAAGTTCTGTTGTGGACGCTGTTGGTGGCCGGAGTGGGGCTCGTCGCCTTTGGCCTCAACTACCCCATTGAGTATTTGCTAGTGCCGCTCTTGGTGTGGGCCGCATTCCGGTTTGGGCAGCGGTTCACCACGATCGCGATTCTGTGGGTCGCGGCCTTAGCCATTGTGGGAGCCATCCAGGGCACCAGTTCCTTTAACCGAGGCACCCTGAACGAATCGTTACTGTTGTTGCAGGCCTTTGTCGGCGCGATCGCCGTCACCAGCATGGTACTCTCCGCCGCCGTCATCGAACGCGAACGGGCAGAAGCACGCCTTAAGCAAGCCAACGCCGCCCTAGAATCCAGCAACGAAATTCTCGAAGCCAAGGTCGAAGCCCGCACCGCAGAACTCCGCAAGTCCAAAGAAAAGCCGAAATCGCCAGTCAAGCTAAGAGCGAGTTTCTTGCCAATATGAGCCACGAACTCCGCACCCCGCTAAACGGCATTCTCGGCTATACGCAAATTTTGCAGCGCACCGAACCCCTCAGCGATCGCGGCCACAAAGGGCTCGACATCATTCATCAGTGCGGCGAGCACCTCCTCACCCTAATCAACGACGTACTCGACTTGGCCAAAATCGAAGCGCAAAAAATGGAGTTGTTTCCAACCGATTTCCACCTGCCCGCCATGCTGCAAGGCGTTGTGGAAATCTGCCGCATTCGTGCCGAGCAAAAGGGCATTGAGTTTCACTACGAGCCCGACCCCAACCTGCCCCTCGGCATCCACGGCGACGACAAACGCCTCCGCCAGGTTTTGATTAACCTGCTGGGCAACGCGGTGAAATTTACAGACAGCGGCCACGTTACCTTCCGCGTCAAACGTCTTCCCGAAGCATCCACCATCGCCCCTAAACCCGACGCACCACCCCAGCATCGATTCCGCTTTGAGGTCGAAGACACGGGCATCGGCATGGCCCCCGACTTCCTAGAACGCCTCTTTCTACCCTTTGAGCAAAACAGCAAAACCGCCCGCAAAACGGAAGGAACCGGGCTGGGCCTTGCGATCACCCAAAAGATTGTGCAGCTTATGGGCAGTCAAGTCATGGTGCAGAGCAAACTGGGCCAAGGCAGTTGCTTTACCGTTGACCTAACCCTCACTGAAGCCCGCGAATGGGCCTACACTGCCGCTGTCAGTCACCATCGCCACATTGAGGGCTTTGTCGGCCCCAGCCGCCACATTCTGGTCGTTGACGACAAGTGGGAAAATCGCTCGGTGTTGGCAAATTTACTGACACCGCTGGGCTTTCAAATCACCGAGGCCGACAACGGGGCGGCGGGGTGGGAAGCCGTGATGCAGCAGCGGCCCGACCTAATCATTACGGATCTAATGATGCCTGTGATGGATGGCTTTGCGCTGATTCAAAAGGTCACCCAGGACGAGACACTGAAACATATCCCGATCATTGCGTCATCTGCCAGCGTATTTGAGCGTGACCAGTATCGTAGCTTTGACGCAGGCGCGACGGACTTTTTGAGCAAACCTGTAGAAACCGAGCAACTCTTTGACCTGTTGGAGCGACATCTCAAGGTGGAGTGGGTGTATCAGGGGGATGCCTCTGCCGAGGCAGAAGTCCCGATCGCCTTGATGCTGCCCAGCCGCGATCGACTCACCGCGCTTTATGAACTGGCAAAACGCGGGCGGGTTCAGGCGTTGCAGCACATGCTGACCACCCTCATTGATGAAGATGCTGCCCTGCATCCCTTTGCCCAAAGCCTAGAACCGCTGGTTCAGCAATTTCAGATCAAGGCGATTCAAACCCAACTGCAAGAGTATTTGGATCGCGAGGACACCACAGCCAGCCAGCCCGTGCATTTGCCTTAATCCCTGACCATCCCAATGACCAATCCACGACCTGACTTTCGCCTTTGACCTACACCCAGAGAGACTTTCAGACGATGAAGACCGACAGTCCACCGCTCGTTCTGATCGTGGATGACAACCCCACCAATCTTGCTGTGCTGACGCAGGCATTGGCCGATGCAGGCTATGACACCGCCGTCGCCACGAGCGGAGAAGGGGCGATCGAACAAATTGGTTATGAGCCGCCGGATTTGATTTTGCTGGATGTCATGATGCCGCCGGGTATCGATGGCTTTGAAACCTGCGATCGCCTCAAAAAAAATCCAACCACCCAGCATCTGCCAATCATTTTCATGACGGCACTCAACGACACAAGCCAAAAGGTCAGGGGATTTTCCCTCGGCGCGGTGGACTACATTACCAAACCGTTTCAGCAGGAGGAGGTGCTGGCCCGGGTCAAGGTTCACGTCCAAGTGCAGCAGCTCACTCAAACCTTGGAGGCCCAAAATCGCCAGCTCAAGGCACTGACTGACAACCTGGAAACCACGGTAGAAAAGCGCACCGCCCAGCTTCGGCAGGCTCAGGTACGCCTAATTCAACAGGAAAAGCTCTCGATGCTGGGTCAATTGGTGGCGGGGGTTGCCCACGAAATTAACAATCCCCTCAGTTGTTTGACCGGCAACCTCAACCCTGCCAAGGACTATGTGGCTGATTTGGTGCACATTCTGGAGCTTTACCAGCAGCACTATCCTGAGGCCGCGCCCGAGATTGAGGCGGCGATCGCAGCGGCAGATCTGCCCTTCATCCTCAGTGACCTGCCTGCCCTGCTGAACTCGATGCAGCTTAGCGCTGAGCGCATTCGCGACATCTCAACCTCCCTGCGCAACTTTACCCGTGCCGATACGGCCTCGCGGGTGGTGGCTGATTTGCACCAAGGCTTAGAAAGTACCCTGTTGATTTTGCAGCATCGACTAAAGGCCAATGGCGATCGCCCTGCAATCGCCATCCACAAAAACTATGGCGACATTCCCGCCGTGGAATGCTATCCCGGCCCCATCAACCAAGTGTTTATGAACTTGATCGCCAACGCGATCGACGCCTTTGAGGATGAGGCCGCGATCCAAGCAAACCCTGAAATTCAGATCACGACACTGCCCCACCTCGATCAGTGGGTCGAGGTTCGCATTCGCGACAATGGCCCAGGGATCGATGCAGCAATTCGCGATCGCATTTTTGATCCCCAGTTCACGACGAAACCCGTCAACAAAGGAACTGGGTTGGGGCTTTCTATCAGCCAGCAAATTATTGTGGAACAGCACGGAGGTCGCATTCTCTGTGACTCTGCACCGGGTCAGGGGACGACCTTCATCCTGCAACTTCCGATGCAAGCGCCAATTCCCACCTCGGCCCTCGTCAACGCCTAGTCTGACTGCACAGATTCAACATTCAGAATTCAAGCTCAAAATCCTGCAAGCGCATGGGTTGCAAGGGGCATCGCTGGGGTAAAGGTCAGGCGGTAGCGGTAGAGCGCCACGGGACGATCGCCCGCTTTGAAATAGTCCGGATCTTGCGGAGACAGGTAGATCGCCGTCACCTGCTCAGCCTCAACAGCAGGGGGATCTTGCCCGATGTGGTGATAGGCCGTCGTCGTTTCCACCTCGTTGAGATAGGGCTGGGCCAGCCCTCGAAACACCTGCTGAAACAGCTCGGTTGTCACAAAGGTGTCTGGATCGGGGGTTTCCGTGGCGCGGGCCGTCACGGTGGATTCAAGCTGGCGATCGCCCCGCAGCAGCGTCACCTGCCGATTGGGGTTTTGCGGATCCACCTTCACCGCCTGCACCGCCTGTTCTCCTAGATAAGCACGGGCCAAGTTCAGGCCATTGAAGGCGCGATCGGACACCACCTCCGTGCGGGCGAGGCGAGGCTGCAACAGGTACGACTGGGTCAAAGAAGTCAACCGTGGCTCAAACCGCACCCGACAGGCGATCGCTTGGTTCAGCATGGCCCGATTGCTCTCAAACCCTGGGGTTTCTAGCTCGGGAGCAAGGGGAGCAGCCAAATCCACCAGCGTGGTCGTCATCTCCCACTCGCCCGCCAACCAGTCGGGATAAACGAGATCCCCGGTTGCGGCGGCGGTCGGTGGCTTGCCCTGCCAGTTGGGGAAGCGAGCGAGGCGATCGCTGAGTGGCCCCGCGATCGCCTCACCACTGCACAGCAGCCACACCAGAAACAACACCGACAACCAAATCAGTTGGCGCTTGAGGCGATATTGAGAAAATCGCTTCATTCCTCATCCCTCCCAGAAAACCTAGCATCCTCCCAAGGCAATGCTCCCACCGTCCCCAGAGGTTCAGGGAACGATAGGAGCCTCCGTCACCGATTGTCTCGGGACAGCCACCTCGCCGATGATGCGATCCTAAAACAGATCTACATCTGTCATCGCTCCGCGACTGCTGGACGACACAAGCTTGGCATATTTGCCCAAGATGCCCCGGGTGTAGTTCGGCTGGCGCGGCGTCCAGGCCGCACGGCGGTTTGCCAACTCTTCATCGGATACGTTGAGTTGCAGCAGGTTGTGATCGGCGTCGATAGTGATCAGGTCGCCCTCTTGCACCAGCGCGATCGCGCCACCCACCGCCGCCTCAGGGGCAACGTGGCCCACTACCATGCCGTAGGTACCGCCAGAAAAGCGTCCATCGGTGATCAGGCCCACAGAGTCGCCCAGGCCCGCCCCAATGATGGCCGAGGTCGGGGCCAGCATCTCCCGCATACCGGGGCCACCCTTCGGCCCTTCATAGCGCACCACGACAACATCCCCAGCCTGAATTTTCTTGTCCAGAATGGCGCGCAGACAGTCTTCTTCCGACTCAAACACACGGGCGGGGCCAGTGATTTGGCGTTTTTTGATGCCCGTCAGCTTGGCGACGGCCCCCTCTTCTGCCAGATTTCCCTTGAGGATGCCGAGGTGCCCCTGGGGATACATGGGCTGGTCAAAGGGACGAATTACGTCCTGGTCGGCGCGGGGCTCAGCGGGAATATCCGCCAGCAGTTCTGCCACGGTTTGTCCGGTGATGGTCAGGGCGTCGCCGTGGAGCAGGCCGTGCTCTAGCAGCATTTTCATCACTTGGGGGACGCCGCCCGCTTTGTGAAAATCCGTCGCGACGTAGCGCCCGGAGGGCTTGAGGTCGCAGAGGACGGGCACACGGCGGCGAATGGTTTCAAAGTCGTCGATGGTGAGATTGACGCCGATGGTGTTGGCGATCGCCAGCAGGTGCAGCACAGAATTCGTCGAACCGCCTACCGCCATAATCACCGAAATGGCATTTTCAAAGGCTTGGCGGGTCAAAATCTGGCTCGGCAAGATTTGTTGACGCACCGCATTCACCAGCACCGCCGCCGACTTCTCCGCGCTGACGGCCTTTTCTTCATCCTCAGCGGCCATCGTGGAGGAATACATCAAGCTCATGCCCATCGCCTCAAAGGCTGAGGACATCGTGTTTGCGGTATACATGCCACCACAGGAACCCGCTCCAGGGCAGGCATTCCGCTCCACGCCCAGCAATTCCTCTTCGCCAATCTTGCCCGCACTGTATTCGCCCACGGCTTCAAAGGCGCTGACCACGGTGAGATCCTTGCCGTTGTAGTGGCCGGGTTTGATGGTGCCGCCATAGACAAAGATGGCGGGAATGTTCATGCGGGCGATCGCAATCATCGCACCGGGCATATTTTTGTCGCAGCCGCCGATCGCCAGCACCGCATCCATGCTTTGGCCGTTGCAAACCGTCTCGATAGAATCGGCAATCACCTCCCGCGACACGAGGGAATACTTCATCCCCTCGGTTCCCATCGAAATGCCATCGCTGATGGTAATCGTGCCAAACATTTGGGGCATTGCGCCCGCCTGCTTCAGCGCAATTTCGGCCCGTTTTGCCAGGGTGTCGATACCCATGTTGCAGGGCGTAATGGTGCTGTAGCCGTTGGCGAGGCCCACAATGGGCTTGGTGAAATCGTTATCGCCAAACCCCACCGCGCGAAGCATGGCGCGGTTTGGGGTGCGCTGTACGCCTTGGGTGACCACCTGACTTCTACGATTATCCGACATAGCTATAGGTTGCTGCAAAAGACTTCCTCATCCTATCGAACTCCGCTGATGCCGCTTATCGAAATCCGTCGCAGCGGTCTATCGATGAAACCAATTTAATTCAACTCGGTTCACGCTCGAATCAGCCGCGATCGCCCCAAATTGGCATCCCCCTGCCGCAGCGGGGCACACTGACGCTAGGCCGTGAATTCCCATGAGAGAATGAAAAAACTAGGTAAACCACCTAAGATGGCGTCAGTTTATTACCCACGGGTAAGGTTTTCACTGGGTAAAGGCTGCCCTGCGAGTGCGTGCGTCGCCCCGCAGGTTCACCAAAGCCTCACCCTCAAGGACTCCGCTGGGTGTTGCCAAAACCAGCAATACCCGATGACCCTTCTTAGGGCATCTGGTTTACTGCGATCGCGCCTAGCCCCCCTGGGGATAACCGATGACACCCTGTTGAGCGGCAAATTGGAGATCGCCCTATATCGCGCCCATGACGATCCCGTGCGTCTCTCCCGCCGCCATGCCCCTCCATGCCCCAATGATTTGCTCACCGCACACGTTCCTGAGTTATGGATGTCAACGAACTGCTCACGCGATATACCGCAGGAGAAAGGGATTTTAGCTACATCAACCTGCCCGGCGCAGATCTGTCCTATCAAGACCTACAAGAAGCCAACTTTCGCCACGCTAACCTAGGGCACGCCAACTTCACCGGGACCAAGCTTCAGGGCGTCAACTTCCGCGAAGCCAAACTCATTGGAGCCACCTTAACCGAAGCCGACCTTGATCTGGTCAACCTGATCGGGGCCGACCTAACCCGCGCCACCTTCTCCCGCGCCACCATGCTTGAGGCGGGGTTGCGCAGCGCTAACCTCACCCACGCCAAAATGCAGCACACCAACCTGCAAGACGCCAACCTCAATGAGGCGACCCTAGACGACGCTGATTTTAAAGGGGCCAACCTCACTGGGGCCAGCTTAAATCGCTGCCACCTCGTCAAAACCAACCTCACCGGAGCCACCCTAGAGGGAGTGAGCCTGGCCAGCAGCATGATGACCGGGGCGATTCTGCGGCAGGCCAAGCTGATGGCTGCGATACTCAGCGGTTCATCCATTGACGGGGCGGACTTACAGGAAGTGGATCTGAGTCGGGCCAAGCTCCAGGGCTGCAATTTGGTCAACGCGAACCTAACGCGCGCCAATCTGCGCGGCGCAAACCTGAGCTGGAGTTCGCTGCGGGGGGCAGATTTGACGGGGGCCACCCTCTATCGCGCCAAGCTAAGTTGGTCAAACCTGAGCGGCAGCATCCTCAAGGAAGCGGTGATGATTAGCGCCACGATGACCTATACCAATCTCAAAAACGCTAACCTGACGGGCACCATTCTGCCGGATGGGATTACCCATGAATAGGGTGTGCGTGAAGCATATGAGAGGTTGAGGATGCGTTGCGTGGGATCGCGCTGGGGCGTTGCAGAGGGGGTTGCAGAGTTGCAGAACTGTGTGTTCGGCGATCGCGGCAACATTGCCACATCGGGATTAATCAAGCTGCCTTAGCGCGTCGCCCGAGTTGCCCCGCAAGCCCAAGCTACCCTTTATCCTCTCCCTTCCCTCCTCTAGCCGGGCTAGAGGAGGGCGATCGCAGCGGCGGCTAGGTAGAAGCTAGGGGCAGTGTGCAGATAGCCCCACAACGGGAGCGAGAAAGGGAGTCGGGCGATCGCGTTGCGTTGGAGCGCCACAAGCTGATGCTGCATATCAATCAGCTCAAGGTGCAGCAGCGAGGCCACCAGCGGCCAAGGCTCGGCCAAGTAATAGTCCAGGCGATCGCTGAGCCGCAACCAGCGAGCAATATTTTGGGGAAGTTGCTCCCGATAGCGCAGCGGCACCAGCGGCGTCGAAAACTCTTGGGCATAGGCCGCGCTCAGAAAAGGACGATAGCGTGCCGCCTGGGGCGTCTCTTGCATGGCAAAGCTCATCACCATGCCATTGAGGTACTGTCGCAGCCGCTCCGTTTCCTCGGCGGGCAGTTCTGGCATAAAGGGAATTTGGGTCAGGGCGGCGTTGATATTGCTGGGATCGCCCACACTCAGATGGGTGCCCCCCACCACCACAATCAGCGCCTGAGCATTCGGCAGTTGCTCAAAGGGGCGCAACTGTTGCGTGGTCATGGGTGTCACGCTGTCGTTCGTGCTGGTGAGCATCATCGTCGGCACCTGCACATGACTGAGCCCCGTGTCGCCAAAAAATTCGCCCACGAGGGGATTCATCAAAACCAAGCGTGCGATGCGATCGTCGCGCAGGCTATCCAAGTCGCTCGGCCAGTTGACTTCGGTGGCAGCGCACTGGAGCCAATCGGCGGGGGCAAGCTGGCTGGGGGAGAGGGTGGTGCAATAGTCGGCCAAGGCGCTGGGGTTGATTTGGGCTCCGGCCATCACCAGCCCCGTAAAGCCACCCAGGGAATGGCCCACCAAGGTCACTTGATCCAGGTTCAATCGTCCCCGGAGCCGCTCAGAGATTTGGTTTAACTCCGAAACGCGATCGAGCACAAAGCTAATGTCGCGGGGGCGTTCCAAAAACTCCTGCGTGGGCAAGATGGTGGCAGAGTCGTCAGACAAGGCTTCTACATTGCTGCCGGGGTGCTCAACGGCAATCACCGCAATGCCGTGGGAGGCAAGGTGTTTGCCCATGTAGGCCAGAAAGCGCCGATCCGCTGCATACCCGTGGGAAAGTACCACCACCGGGCCTTTGGGATCATTACTCCAGTACAGGTCGGCGGGAATGGTGCGATCGCGGGCGCGATCGCGCAAATTCAGCGACCAGTGGCGCACCCGCTGGGGGCCTTCTGCGGCGGGATCAACGTCACGGGACATGCGCCGCACCGGTTGCCACATTTCCACCGTCAGCACCCGGCTGAGGGTCGCCTGCTCAAGCTGAGCCAACCCGAGCTGCCACAAAAAGGCCATCAGCACACCGCCCCGAATCGTCAGTTCTTCGGTCGGGATGGCGCGCAACAGGCTCAGGGCTGTGAGTCCATCGGGGTCTTGGGCCGCAGCGTGAATCGTATCGATGAGGGTTTCGGGGGGAAGCTGGGGCGCAATTTTCGCGAACAGGTCAAGCACTTGCTGCCCCTTGGGGGATGCCGTCAAGTCTGCCATGAAGCGATCGCGGACGGCGGGGTCAAGGCTGAGGCGATTGTTTAGGGAAGCCTGCACCGCTGGCGTCAAAAACCGCTCGTACCGGGCAAACCGCTCTGGTGTTGCCCCCGTGGTCGCAAAGGTTTCGATGTCGGCCACTTCAACGGTCGTTTCAATGGCTCCAAGCTGGATGACTAACCGCTCTGCCGCGATCGCGGGCGCGCCACCCGAGGCAATCGCGCTGCCGAGGGCGATCGCGCCACCCCACCCCATGCTGATTCTTTGCAACCAGTCCCAGACTTGAGACATCCAAGAAAAATTTCGTTGGGAGAAGCGCGATCGAGCCATGAACCCACTTACCTCAATGAGGAAAGCTGCCAATATTTACCTTTGACAGCTTATTCAATCTAATCGACGACTTGGGGCTTTAGCAGGGCATCCGCATCAAGATTTATTGCCCCTGTCAGGAATTGATCAAAGAGCGTATTGCCCCGGAACAATGGCAGGATGGATAAGGGATCACCCTGTTGGGAGAACAAGCTTACCCCCAATGGCCCCGTCCTCAAGGGCCATCAAGGTGAAAATTCGTCCAGAACTGCCTATCTTGAGAGAGACCCTCCGCATTGGCATATCGCATCATGGCAGAGCCTTCTTCCAAAGACGATTTCCTCAATCCGCGCAGCCCGTATTGGGGCAAGGTGACCTTGCCAAACCTGGCGTTTAACGCCAATTTGCAAGAGTTTGCGAGTCGGGTATCTTACATCTGCAATCTTGAAACAGGCGGCAAAATCTCGCCTGACGACGCCTACACTCAGATCAAAGGCCTCTGGAAAGAGTTGAAGGAATCAAAGAAGAATTTGTTGGATGTTGTTCCCCCCGAGTTGCCACCAGAGGAGTTGGATTAAGGGTCAGGGTTGGGATTGGCGGATCAGGAGCACGGCGATTATGCGATCG
>JACYME010000048.1 GCA_015272155.1 Leptolyngbyaceae cyanobacterium T60_A2020_046 | reverse complement strand
ATCGCGCCACTCAGCACAATGCCGGCGAGGTTAGTGGCAAACAGCAGCGTAGATCCCGTTAAGACCTGTTGGTCGGGCATGGCGATGCCGACACCAATGACGCTCAGCGGAGGCACCAGGGCAACAGAGATCGCGACCCCTGGCAATGCATCGGAAATGCGCTTGTGGGCTTTGGCAAAAGCTCCGGCAGCCCCAGCAGCGAGCGCAACGCCCAAATCCATCAGCGTGGGGCGCACCCGAGACTGAATTTCTGGCGTCAGACGCTCTAGCCCCACGCCCCACGTAATCAGCGTGGCGATGCCGACGGTCATCAAAACCCCGGTCGCAATGGTGAGGCTCGATCGCTTCAGCAGGCGGCGGTTGCCCATCGACATGGCAAAGGCGATCGCGGTGATTGGCCCCATCAGAGGGGCAATGATCATCGCGCCGATAATGGTGGCGCTGCTGTTGGCGAGTAGGCCAAAGGTGGAAATCACGCCCGATAGGGCCAACAGCACGTAGTAGTTAAAGCTGGGCTCTGCCCACTGCCAGAGGTCACGGTTTAGCGCGGCAACGGGCATCGGGCGCGATCGCAGCCACACCCAGTCACCCTGATTCCGCGCCTGCACATGCCGGATCCGGATGAGAAAGCGTTTCCAGCGGTAGCTTAGTTTCATCGCCCAATCACCTTGAGGAAAGGGTCAGCGGCGCGATCTTGGCAATGTTGGAGTCAGCCCGCAATCCAAAATCGCGATTGCCGATGGATGCATTATCGCGCCCCGGGGGTTTCTGGCAAACATGGAGGGGGATGACAGATCAAGAACACAGCCAGGTCAGCCCCAAGCTTAGCGGTTGTGTACTATCATCAGGACTTGCAAAACGCTAGATGTGAGCGATCGCGGTGGCTGAGTATCAACCCTCCCTCCTATCAGACCGTGACCTCAAAGCGGCGGAAGTGTCCTGGGCCTACCCGCACACCGCCCCCACCGCAGGACTATCCGCCCCAGAGTTGCAGGACTGGAAGCAGCGGGTGCAAACATTTCAGCACCAGGTTGGGGGTGCCCCCATCGCCGAACAAGGAGATTTATTTGCCCCTGTATCTGAGCCTGAGCCCACTGCGATCGATCCCTTTACCCTGCCCCAGCGCAATGCCGACTTTTGGCGCGGCCAGTTTACCGACAGCGGCAACGCCGCCCTCTATTTTGTGGTGGATCACGAGGTGCCGATTTTGCTCTACGTGGGCGAAACGGTGAAAGCCAATCAACGCTGGAAGGGCACCCACGACTGCAAGCGCTACATTCTCAACTATGTCTCAGCCCATCGTACCCACGGGCTGCCGGTGCAGGTCAACATCGGCTTTTGGCCCCACGCCCCCCAAGACCGCAAGGCCCGCCAACAGCTTGAGTCAGACCTGATCTATACCTGGCGATCGCCCTTCAATAAGGAAAACTGGCGATTTTGGGGCACGCCCTTCGTCGGCGGGCAATCGCCGGATTAGGGATGATTTCAGGCCACGGTTTTGAGCTAGAGCCTCGGCCTACATGGCCTGTTGTGGGTTTTTCAGAATGAGAGGGCAGGTGAGCACCCCCAAGGCCAGTTGTGGCGTCTGGGGTTTATGCCAGCGTCCGTAGGCGATCGCGCGATGCATCGCCTCGTTCACCGAAACTTGATTCAGATTGACGGGCACCAGCCCCAGCACACTGGCGCGAATCCCCTGCCGATGAAACTGAGCCCGAAGGGAATCGGGCAAGTCATCGGTGACTTCGGGATCGAGCCAATCCAGGTAGTCGAGCACAGCGGGTCGATCGGTGGCAAACAGCAGCGTTTTGAACGTGCGGCACAGTTTGAGTAAGCGCAGGGTGCGCTGCCCGCCTTCTCCGAGCCCTTCGTGCTCTTGATACAGGGTAGCGAGATCCTTCAGGGCATGGATGAGTGTGCCCCAGTTTTGCGATCGCTGAAATTCGTACTCAATGCGTGCGATCGCTCGGTTCACATGGTTTGCGCCCCGCCGATAGCGATCCATCCGTTCGTAGAGAAACTTCAGCATGTCGCGGGGCACCTGCCCGTGGCTGGCCTGCTGTTGCCCGGCATAGGCTAGGCGCTGGAGTTCTTCGAGCCAGTCGGTCACCTCGCTGTTGCTACATAGGTGTTGCTGCCAGCGAGCGAGCACCGTTTGGCGCGCGATGGTGAGGGTTTGTTGAACGGCGGTGAGCGATCGCGCCTGCTCCAGATTACGGCTCAGTTGAGGTCGCAGCCCCTGCAAAAAATCGCCCAGCACATCCATGTGCAGCTTGGTGCCATCATTGCCGATCCCCGCATTGTTCTTGGGCTCATTGCAGGGGTTAAACAACAGCGCCACACACCCCTGATCAGGCCGATTCAGCAGCACATTGTCGGGTCGATGCCAGTCACAGAGATATTGCAGCGCCCGCGCTCCGGCAGTGATATCCGTGCCTTTGTAGGGTTCTACATCGCTTACGACCACATCCAAATGACGCGCGATGGGCACGGTATAGCGCTGAGTGAGGGTGACCGCCAGTTCGCGCCGCGCCGATTCGTGCTGGCTAAAGGCCATGCCCCAGATGTCTTCCTCAGATTTGCCAATCATGGTCAGGCCATAAGGAGCCGCCAGCGATCGCGTGTTGGGATGGGTCAGCATTGTGTCGCGAATGCTGCGCGCCGTCGCCGCCACCCGCTGCACAAAGGGGCTCCGGGGTTCCCCCGCGCAGGTCAGCGGATGGGTCAAGATGCGGGTGCTGTGGCTCCGCCGAATTTCGTTGAGGCTGGCGATGCCAACGGCCAGCATTTTGTTGATGCCGCCACTGCCATAGCGGCCCTCGTAGGGGTGGATGCGGGTATCACCAGCCACAATGGTGAGGTCGTGGGTGAGCAGATATTCCGGCACTTCCATGAGGTATCGCTCGCCCGTACGGAGACAGACGCCTGTTTCGCCATGGCGATCGAGGAACCGGATATCGAGGTTTGCTTCAGGTTCTACCGCCAATTCGAGGCGCGTGACGGGAATGTGAATAACCTCAGCGGCGTCTGGCTCAAGCGCCGCTCGCAGCACCCGATTGAGGTCGGGATCGCGACAGTCCAGCTCAATCGGTTGGGCATTGGGCTGGCGATTGGCCTGGAGCGATCGCAGCAATTCAACGACCTCCTCCCAGCGCTGCCGCACCACCGACGGAAACAGCCCTACCCACAGGCGCGCACCGTGGCGGTTAGCGTTGGCCCAGGCCATTAGCAACGGTTCCTTCAGGTCTTTGATGCGCTTCCCGAAAATTTCCTGGTTGGGATTGTCTTGCCACACACTGACAAAGGTCATCGGGTTGGTGACGGCCTTGGTGCTTTGTTGATGGATGGGGATGTTTCTGGCCTGGAGTGCCCGGTAGCGATCGCTCCCCAGCAGCTTCTCCAAATCCGCAGCATCCATAAAGGGATGGGTGCCCAGTCCGTAGAGCAGCGTCACCGCCACATCTGTGCCGTTGGCCAACAGCGCCAGCACCCCATCGACCAGCACATTGGCAGCCATCTGGGTACGGGTTTTGTCGGGCAAAATCAGCAGCAAGGACTCCACCGATCGCCCGCTATTTGTGCCCGTGGTCGCGATCGCGGTAGCAATTTCCGCCGCACAGCGTTGCACCCAGGTTTGACGACAAACGGGCTGGCCGTGGGCAATCTGGGGGACAAAAACATGGGCATCGTGGTCGAGCACTAGCGGCTGATCGGGAAAGCTACGCAGGGTCAATGTCGGCTCAGACTCAGATTGCCACTGCTGAAAGGAAACTGTAGCCATGAACGCTCAGGATTAGAGGACTCGGGCAAAGCAGCAGACATCCCAGCACACAACCGCGCGATCGCCGATCGTCCCGTGCATACACATCGGGATGCGGCCCATCATCCCCCGAAGGCCAGTTCAGACTCCAGTTTTCTGGATGGGTGCGAATTGTGTAATCGATGGGCATCTAAGGAAAAAGGGCATTGATATCTCGCTGAAGGAGTTTGCAAACCAGAGTTTAGAAACCCCATAATTGGTCAAACCCGGCCCACGGAAACGCTCCACAAGATTTCCCCAAATCAAAAAACAGATAATCATCAGAGACTGTTGCTCCCAACCCAACCGTGACCTTGCCAAGGGCAACCCATCGACAAGCTCGGCGTCCTGCGGCGAGCGAGCCGCAGCCCTAGGGCCATGAGGGGCGCAACTCGTTAAAATCTTTACGATCCAGTCTAGGGAGAAGCCACACCGCCCGCGTAAATGAACCGTAAAGATTTTCTGGATTTGAGTAAATGTACAGGGTGTTGCCTTACCCCAAGGGGAGACGTTAAACCACACTTAACTGCAAAACGCTTTCAAAACCCTACAAGTATTCTTAAATAATGAGAGTCTAGGGAACGCAGCGCTGTTGGGGTTGAACTTCCCGCAGTCGCCGCACGCGGTGGCTGAGATAAAATTTCAGACGATGATCGAGGGCGCGATCGCCCTTTACGGTTCGCATGGTTAAGCCAAAATCCTTGAGTTCAACAGACGACTTGCCCGAGGCCCAGCGAGATCTGCGCGGGCGAGTTTCGGTGTCGGTCGCGGGCGGACGGCGCTGGCCGCGTTGGACAAAGTGGGTCATTGTGGCCTGTCTGAGCGCGATCACGGGGTTGCTGGCGTCTTGGCTAACCTACCAAAGTGCAGAGAGCACACCAATCGCCTTTGAATCTGGGGCATTGCGCCTCGATGGCAGCGCCATCAACGCCAGCAGCGGATCCGACAGCCGCACCCTCCTCGGCCACCGCGCCTACGAAGAAGCCCCCACCAATAGCCTAGTGCCCCTATCGATGGATGGCGGCATCCAGCTTCGCCAAGCAGCGGCGCGCCAGTTTGAAGCCATGATTGCCGATGCCGCCGCCGAGGGCGTGCGCATTATTCCCCTCTCGGGGTTTCGCTCCATCGAAGATCAGCAGTACCTCTTCTTCAACATCAAAGCCGAACGCGGACAGACGACCCGCACCCGCGCCGAGGTCAGCGCCCCTCCAGGCTATAGCGAGCATCACACGGGCTATGCCGTCGATGTGGGAGATGGCAGCCGCCCCAACCTCCATCTCGAAGTCGAGTTTGAGCAAACGCCTGCCTTTCAGTGGTTGGCACAAAACGCCGCACGCTACAGCTTTGAGCTCTCATTTCCGCCCGACAATGACCAAGGCATTCAGTACGAACCGTGGCACTGGCGTTTTGTGGGCGACTCTGACAGCCTAGAAACCTTTTATCGCGATCGCTAGACTGAACATAGGGCATTGCCTCACATCAGCAAGGGCCGTTCCACAGCCAGATCCCCTTTATCTTTTTTCAGGGGCAAAGGGGGCGCGTTGATGCATCCATCAACATCCCTTGCTGCACCGCTCACCTCATCCCGGACAGACCGATCGCATGGGCCAACTGACGCTAAACCTGGTTGCAATTACGATTTTCACCGTGACGATGGCGTCACTGTTTGGGCCGTTGATTCACCTGCCGCCCGCTGTGCCCGCGATCGCGATTGTGACCGTGCTCGGCGTCGCCATTTTGGATCAAACCAGCAACAACGGCACCCTCGGCAACCTGCTGGTGAATGGCCTATCTCGCGTTTCGCCCGAAGCGCGTCAGCGCGTGCTGTACCACGAAGCCGGACACTTCCTCATCGCTGAGCTGATGGAAATCCCCGTCACGGACTATACCCTCAGCGCCTGGGAAGCCTGGAAGCGTGGCCTACCGGGCCAAGGCGGGGTGCAGTTTGACACCGCCTTACTCGAAACCACCCTTGCCACAGGAACCCTGCCCGCCCAAGTGCTCAACCGCTATTGCACCGTTTGGATGGCGGGCGTGGCCGCCGAGCAGTGGATCTATGGGGAGGCGATCGGCGGCCAGGACGATCGCCAAAAGTTCGCAACCCTGGGGCAACAGATCCAGCGTCCCTTCCAAGAAAGCCAGATGCGCCAGCGCTGGGCCACCCTACAGGCTAAAAGTCTGCTCGAAAAACACGAAGCCGCCTACCACTCTCTGGTAGAAGCGATGGAGGCGGGGGCCTCCGTGGCCGACTGCCGAGCCGCGATCGCGCTCCACCTTACCCCCACCTCCCCAGCGCTGGATGCGGAAGCTTGATCCGCCAGCGCAGTGGGACAACCTAGCCCGAAATCCGGTTTCTACGATCATGGGGTTCACCAAATTGGGCAAATGGCAGAGGAGAAACCGGGTTTCTGTACCGATGGATTAACCCACCACCACACGATTTCGGCCTGCGAGCTTTGCTTGCATGAGGTTCGCATCGGCACGGCGCACCAGGTCTCTGCCCTGATCATCGTCCTCAACCTCTAGGGTCGAGACGCCAATGCTAACAGTCAGGGCCAAGTCCAGCGTTTCATGAATTACAAAGGGCGTATCGTCAATCAATCGCCGCAGTCGTTCTCCAATCTGCTCCGCTTCATCGAGGGGAATATTTTGCAGCAACACCACAAATTCCTCTCCGCCATAGCGAAACGGCGTTTCATAAAAGCGCATGTTGCGCCGCAGCCGCTCTGAGAACAGCCGCAACACCTGATCGCCTGCCAAGTGGCCATGCTCATCATTGACAGCTTTGAAAAAGTCAATGTCAAGAATGAGCAGGCTCAGGGGCTGATGGTGTTCGCGGGCATATTGCACCTGGCGGGGTAGTTCCCAGTCAAAGGCGCGGCGGTTGCCCAGTTGGGTCAGGGCGTCAGAAAGGGCGATCGCAGAGAGCAGATCATTCTGCTTTGAGAGTTCCTGATGGGCCTGAATGCGCCGCATCCCCGCTCGAAAATAGGCTTGCAGCAGCCGACTCAAATCAGTATCTGTGGGGTCAGCGTTATCGGCATCCTCTGTCTCCATCAGGTTTGGCATCCATAGGTAGGCGTCTGCCCCTGCTTCTAGTGCTGTCGTCGTTAGGTGATGCTGCCGTTGCAGGGCATCAGCAGGGGTGGTCAGGTTGGGGCAGCGGCGATCGTCCAGCATCAGACAATACATCCACATCAAATGGCGCTGTTGTTTCACCGCATGACAGAGTTCCCAGTTGTCAGGCTGTGTCGCCTGCAAAACCAGGAACTCAGGGAGGTGCGTTTCGAGGAGAGGCTCCGCGTCATGGGCGGTTTGGGCGTGCCACGTGGTCATGGCAGCTAACCCCCGAACCTGTTGAAACAGCCGTCTGGAGAAATCTGCTTCTCCAACGATCAGAACCGATGCATTCATGCAAAAGCAGCTCAGTAGTGCGATGAAACCAATTAATGGGGTGCCGATATAGACTGACTTTTGATGCCATCAAAAGCTAAGCACAGACTTGATCGACATAACCACGACGCACGAGGTAGGGAGAACATTCAGAACAGCCTGGGGGCGTAGGCTTAAAACTCTCTCTTTATACACCGTTGTCCTTGGCGCACCGCTGCCCACCCTGGGGGAATTTCGACAGCGTTGACAGAAATACCGTGGAGTCCCGGAAGATCGCAGCCGCCCATCCGACTTGGGCAAGGGGGGATGATCCAAATTGCCCATCTGCAGATGATCCAAATTGCCCATCTGCAATAGATCCGACCCGATACTTAGGGTCTTCAATACCTGGGCGATCTCGATATTTTGATTCTTCAGGGAGTTGCCAAATGTTCCCGGAGAGTCTGCAAAAACACGGACGACACCGCAATGGGGGCGATCACGCCCGATCCGCATCCCCCTAGGCCCGAGACGGTAGTCTGTCGAGAAAAGTTGACGCGATCGCCCAGGGTTTTCCACGAGATGGGCTAACATCCCTCACAATAGGGAAAGCGATCGCCCCCCCGGTCAATGCTGGGGGTGACCAAACCAGTCTGTTGTTACCCATGTCTACTTCCTCTGCTCCCCAATCCGTTGTGACCCGTGGCGCGGATATCCGCAAAACCTTCCTGGAGTTCTACGCTGCCAAAGGCCATCGCATCCTGCCCAGTGCCTCCCTGGTGCCGGAGGATCCCACGGTGTTGCTGACGATCGCGGGAATGTTGCCCTTCAAACCCATTTTTCTGGGCCAGCGGAAGGCAGAAGTGCTGCGGGCGACGACGGCCCAAAAATGCATTCGCACCAACGATATCGAAAATGTGGGGCGCACGGCACGGCACCACACTTTTTTTGAGATGTTGGGCAACTTTAGCTTTGGCGACTATTTCAAGTCAGAGGCGATCGCGTGGGCCTGGGAACTCTCGACGGAAGTCTTTAAGCTGCCGCCCGAGCGCTTGGTGGTCAGCGTGTTTCGCGAAGACGACGAAGCCTTTGCCATCTGGCACGATGAAGTGGGCTTGCCGCCCCATCGCATCATTCGCATGGATGAAGCCGACAACTTTTGGGCCTCTGGGCCAACGGGGCCGTGTGGGCCGTGCTCAGAAATTTATTACGACTTTCATCCCGAATTGGGCGACGCCAACATTGACCTAGAGGACGACAGTCGCTATATCGAGTTTTACAACCTGGTGTTTATGCAGTACAACCGGGATGCCGAAGGCAACCTGACGCCGCTGCAAAACCAGAACATTGACACCGGGCTGGGCCTAGAGCGCATGGCGCAAATTCTTCAAGGCGTGCCCAACAACTATGAAACGGATCTGATCTTCCCGATCATTGAAACGGCGGCGAAGACCGCAGGCATTGACTACCACAGCGCCAATGACAAAACCAAAGTGTCGCTGAAGGTGATTGGCGACCATGTGCGATCGGTGGTTCACATGATTGCCGATGGCATTACCGCGTCGAATGTGGGGCGAGGCTATGTGCTGCGGCGACTGATTCGGCGGGTGGTGCGCCACGGGCGGCTGATCGGCATTGAGGGCGCATTTATCACCACGGTGGCGGAGACAGCCATTCAACTGTCGGAGGCGGCGTATCCGAATGTGCGCGATCGCGAGGCCGCGATTCAGGCCGAACTCCAGCGCGAGGAAGCCCGCTTTTTGGAAACCCTAGATCGGGGCGAAAAGCTCCTGAGCGACATTCTGGCGAAGGGCATCAATCCAATTTCCGGGGCCGACGCCTTTGTGCTTTACGACACCTACGGCTTTCCCCTAGAGCTGACCCAAGAAATTGCTGAGGAGCGTGGCCTCACCGTTGATGTGGCAGGCTTTGAGGCAGAAATGGAGCAGCAGCGGCAGCGATCGAAGGATGCCCACGAAACCATCGACCTGACGGTCCAGGGCAGCTTGGATGCCTTGGCAGAGCACGTCCATTCCACGGAATTTCTCGGCTATACGGATCTTGTCAGCACCAGCCGCGTTGAAGCGGTCTTGGTGGCGGGGAAATCCGTCGATGCGGCGGAGGCAGGCACCGTGGTGCAAATCGTGCTCGACCAAACGCCGTTCTATGCCGAGTCGGGCGGGCAGATTGGCGATCGCGGCTATTTGTCAGGAGATGATCTCGTCATCCGCATCGAAGATGTGCAGAAGGAGAGCGATTTTTTCTTGCACTACGGTCGAGTTGAGCGGGGCACGGTGACGGTGGGCGATCGCGTGTCAGCGCAGATCGACCGGGCCTGTCGCCGTCGCGTCATGGCCAACCACACCGCCACGCACCTCCTCCAGGCCGCGCTGAAAAAGATTGTGGATGAGGGCGTTTCCCAGGCCGGTTCCCTCGTCGCCTTTGATCGCCTGCGGTTTGACTTCAACTGCCCCCGAGCGCTGACCGCAGCAGAGGTGCAGCAGGTGGAAGAACAGGTCAACACCTGGATTGCCGAAGCCCATCCGGCCTCGGTGGCAGTGATGCCCATCGACGATGCCAAGGCCAAGGGCGCGATCGCGATGTTTGGCGAAAAATATGGCGCGGAAGTGCGCGTCATTGATTTCCCCGGCGTCTCGATGGAGCTCTGTGGCGGCACCCACGTCACCAATACGGCAGAAATCGGCATTTTCAAAATCATTGCAGAATCTGGGGTAGCCTCCGGGGTGCGTCGCATTGAGGCAGTGGCTGGCCCCGCCGTGCTGGACTATCTCAACGTTCGGGATGCCATCGTGCGTGACCTGTCCGATCGCTTCAAGGTCAAGCCCGATGAAGTTGTCGATCGCGTCGTTAGCCTACAAGGAGATCTGAAAGCGGCGCAAAAGGAACTCGACGCCCTCAAGTCTGAATTGGCCGTCCTCAAGTCCGATCAGCTCCTCGATCAGGCAGAGGTGGTGGGCGATTTCAAGGCGATCGTCACCATTTTGGAAGATGTCAGCGCCGACGCCCTCAAAACCGCCGCCGAACGCCTGCTGCAAAAACTCGGAGAAGGAGCCGTCGTACTCGGCTCAATCCCAGAACCGGGCAAGGTGAGCCTTGTCGCGGCCTTTAGCCCTGCCGTCATGGCGAAGCAGTTGCAGGCGGGGAAGTTCATCGGCGGCATTGCAAAACTCTGCGGCGGCGGCGGCGGCGGTCGCCCCAACCTGGCCCAAGCCGGAGGCCGCGACCCGGAGAGACTACCCGACGCGATCGCCGCTGCCAAACAACAGATCCTCGACGCCCTCCGCTAAACTGGCTAGGCCTGGGTCAGTTCCGCTGCGATCGCCCAAGCTCGGGAGCAGCCATCAGCATGGGTTCGTCGCCCTGCCATCCAGCCCCCCAATCATTGGGGGGCATCCGGAGCGATCGTGGGCTCCCGCCCGTGACCGCCATCACATCAAATGCTGGAAATCATCACCCATCACCGAGCAAACTGTCACAGGATCCACCGTGGGTTTCCGCCATAGTAGGACAAGAAATGTTACATCAGGTGCTTCGGCGTGTTGGAGATTTGTCCCCTCAAGTTTGCGCTCGCAGAACTCTTTGCCCAGGCCAGTACCCACGGCAAGCTCACCCTGGCCGATCGCTACGGCCTGTTAGCCAACCTGCTCCACGAGACATCATTAACCGAGGAAGAGCGTCGCTCCATTGATCGGCTCTTGAGGGCAGCCAGTCGCGGGCGATTAGTGTTAGCGGATGATTTATCCGCGATTTTGGGCGACGGCAATTAACAAAACATGGGGCGGATAGTATTGGGTGGATATCGCGATCGCCTCCCAACTTGCCCCGAGCAATGCCCCAAAATCAATCCCCCTCCGAGCGATCGCTCAGAGGGGGATTGACGTATCAAGCATGTCTCAAAAACTAAGCTTCAGCTGCAACGGGATACACACTAACCTTCTTGCGGCTCTTGCCCTGGCGTTCAAAGGTGACAATGCCATCAACCAAAGCAAACAGCGTGTCATCACCGCCCCGACCGACATTGTTGCCAGGGTGAACCTTGGTGCCGCGCTGGCGAATTAGGATATTGCCCGCACGCACCACCTCGCCACCATAGCGCTTGACGCCCAAGCGTTTCGCATTTGAGTCGCGACCGTTTCGAGTACTTCCGGTTCCTTTCTTATGAGCCATGACAGTCCTTCCTTACCCTTTTGAATCTCTGAATCGTGTTTGCAAGTGCCTAGTCTGCACTCGCTGCGGTAGCTTCAGCCGCGATTACCTGACCATTCACCGTGATGGCATCCACCATGACCCGAGTCAACTCTTGGCGATGGCCCCGCTTTTTCCGGGTTTTCTTCTTGGGCTGCATCTTGTAAACGATAATCTTGCGGCCCCGCAGATGCTGCATCACCGTTGCAGATACCGACGCGCCCTCTACGAAGGGCTGGCCGACCAAAATGCCATCGTCGCTGGAGACAAAGAGCACCTTGTCGAGGATAATAGCGTCGTCAGCTTCTACCGCCAGCCGATCAACGTCGTAGAACCGACCGGGCTCTACCCGAATTTGCTTGCCACCCGTTTCGATAATTGCGTAAGTCATGTGATGTCCTCGCGATCGCCGTACAGGTCATCCTCAAGTCGGGATGTTTAGACAAACCTGATCCGAGCGAAGTTTGCAGCCGAATAACCATTGTTCTCTACGGAAGACACGAGTGTCAACCCTGGCAGGCGAGCCTGGGAGGCAAATGCACCCTCGGAAAAATTGCCCCACCCTACTTGCTCAGGCAGAGCCGCCCCTAGAGACTCCCAGCCAGAAGCCAGGAACCAGAACTATCAGGGGAGTTCAGGAAGACAGCTCGTGGGATGGAGCATTTCCTGCTCCATCCGTCCCGACCTTCAGCCGAGCCAGCGGGCGTTGTCGAGCATCACGCTTCCCCGATGGCATGCCGGGGCATCATCGAGTGCTCAATCCAGACCGATACCGACCCGCCCTGGCAGAAAAACTCACCCCAGCCATATTCATTGGTATAGACCGGATCCTGGATATGTTCGGTGAGGTCAACAAAGCGCGCATGGGGCTTGCCGACCTCCATCCATTTGCTGCCAGCGGGGCCGTCGCTCATCAGAACCGCTATGGCGTTGGGGTGCTCAGCATTGCCGAGGCGCGTCCAGCCGATGGTGTTGTAGTGGTCAAAGTAGTCGTATTGGGGGCCATAGGCGCAGTGGCGGCGGGCGTAGAGAAACTTGTCAATGAGCCAGCGGTGGGAAGGCAAATGAATGGTGTAAAGATTGCCATCTCGACCTCGATCTTCGTAGTCTGCGCCGTAATAGTCTGGCTGGAACACGCAGGGATAGCCTTCGCAGCGCAGCAGGATCAGCGCGTAGGCCAAAGGCTTAAACCAGGGTTCCACCGGAGATTCCAGGGCTTGGAGCGGTTGGGAATCATGGTTTTCAACAAAGGTAACGGCATGGGTGGGGCGATATTGCATCAGCGTGCCATCGAGGATGCGCCGCATGTCGTAGTGGCCGCCAGACTTGCTCGCGTAGTGGAAGTTGTAGTGCAGACACACATCGAAAACGGTCATGCGTCCCCCAACGGCATCGAGGTACCACAGCAGGCTTTCTAGGTTGGGCACCCAGTATTCGCCCACCACAAAGAGATCGCGCTGGGCGTGAGATTCCAGGGCTTGGAGCCACTCTGGGAAAAACCAGGCGGAAATGTGTTTGATGGCATCGAGCCGGAAGCCATCGACGTGGGTGGTGTCGAGATACCATTTGCCCCAGTGGAGGAGGGTTTCTCGCACTTCGGCGTTTTGGAAGTCGAGGTCGCAGCCCATAAGGTAGTCGAAGTTGCCGTGTTCTAGGGCGGCGTAGTCGTCGAATTGGTTGCCTTCGATGAGGTATACCGTGTCGCGGCGATCGGGCTCGTTATGGTTGTAGTCCACTGCGTCGAAGTGGTGCCAGTGCCATTCAAAGGGGGAGTACTTGCCTTGGCGACCGGGGAAGTGGAAGTGGGTGAAGCTGCGAATTTCCTGGAGTTCGCCAAGGGGATGGAGGCGATCGTGCTGGGCGTAGGGGGTGGCGTTGAAGGTTTCGAGATTGTCGCCGCCCATTTTGTGGTTGAGGACGGCATCGGCATAGACCTGGAGGTTGTGCTGCTGAAGGGTGGCGATCGCGGCTAAATAGTCTTGCCGGGTGCCATATTTCGTCGCGATGGTGCCTCGCTGGTCAAATTCGCCCAAATCGTAAAGGTCGTAGACACCGTAGCCAACATCGTGGGCACCGCTAAATCCTTTGTAGGCGGGCGGCAACCAAAGCGCCGTATAGCCGGCCTTCGCAAGGTCTGGGGCTTGGGTTTTCAGCATCTGCCAAAGGGTGCCACCACCGGGGGAATACCAGTGGAAGGACTGCATCATGACGCCGTTAATTTCAGGCATGGACGATTCTCCGTGAGGGCCGGATACACCGGGGTTTAGTTATGGCAGGTCATTGGGGGTGTTGCGATCGCGCGGCGGGTCATTCTGATGACCAGACACTTCACCATCCCAGCGTGCTCTGCGGCATCTCCAACCCATTGGCGAGCCCTTTATTTTCAAAGCATAGGAGAGTTCTTGCCAAAGGAGAGCGTTCTGGCAAAACGGCACCGGGCGATCGCAGAGGAAAAGTTGTCCTGACTGGAGCGTGACATTGCTGTCAGTAGAGTCATGTTGCGCGCAATCGAGAACTGATGGCAGAGGTGTGCTGGCTCATTGCCCAAGCGTTATCTGGTGAATGTCGAACGGCTCCGCCGCCACGGGTGGATGCGGGGGCCGCGATCGCCCATTTCCAGCAGGATCAACACGCTATCCCCCCAGAAACCGTCTCGGCAGCGGTCAGCCCCCATGGTGCCCCTGGGCCACGATTCAGCCGCTCTGCCGAGTGTGGGAGCGGCCCGCTGTCGGCGGTGCGGTGTGGCGGGCGATCGCCCCAAGTCAACACTTCCCGTACCACGGCCACAGCCAATCCGGGCTGGAGCTTGTCCCTCCCACAACCTGCAGTGCCCCGGCTCAGTTCTCCCCTGCCGATGGTGGCGACGGTCACAACGCCAGCGCGATCGCCCCAGTTTAGCCAGCCGCCGATTCCCGTTTCGACCGCTCGTCGCCCGACCAATGGCGCACAGTTTTATCAGCAGCGACGGCTGGCCCTCCAGGCAGGGCGGCTCTACACCCGCCTTGCACCGGAGAGCTATGCCAGCCAATGGGACGCCCACCCCCAGTCGCCCACCTATCAGCCCACCTATCAAGACTGGCTGCGGCTCTTGCAGCAGGAAGCCCAGGCGCTAGCGCGTGGCCAAGGCCAAAACCGCTTGGAGGTCGTCGTCGGCGATTCCCTCGGGCTGTGGCTACCGGTGGAAACTTTGCCCCGCGATCGCCTCTGGCTCAACCAAAGTATCTCTGGGGATACGACCACGGGCATTTTGCGCCGCCTTAGCGCCTTTCAAGCGACGCGGCCCACGGTGATTCACGTCTTGGCCGGGGCCAACGACCTCAAAAATGGCGTGGCTCCGGCGGCGGTAGGCAACACCCTGCACTGGGTCATCAAACGCCTGAAAGCGCAGCATCCCCAGGCGCAAATTGTGGTGTATTCCGTCTTGCCGACGCGGCGCGCCGATATTCCCAACGATCGCATCCAGCAGGTGAACCAACGCCTCATTCACGCCGCCCAGCAGGAGGGCGTCACCTACCGCGACCTACACCGCACCTTTGGCGACCCGTGGGGCAACCTGCGGGCCGAACTGACGACGGATGGGCTCCATCTCAATTCCCACGGCTATGCCCTGTGGCAACAGGTGATGTTTGCGGCCACGCTGAGCCTGTGATCGGGTCTGGCAATTGTTCTGGCAATTGTGTGACGCTGTGGATGATTTGGATTTGGGAAGAAGGGGTAAGGGTCACCCTGAGTACCGTGGCAGGGGGGGCGGGCTGCTGAGTTGCGACAGTACTGAGCCGCGCTTCTGAGCATTTGGGGAAATCTGAGATCGCGCGGATGCTGCGGCAAGGGCTGAGGGCAGCGCTATCCTTTGGGTACTGGATTGAGCCCTGCCCATGTCACCCACGATCGCCGAGTCCCTTGATCAGCAGCTCCAAGATCTCCGTGCTTCCCTACGGGCAGGGCAGCGATCGCTGGCCGACTGGGGCGGGGGGCCGTTGGCCGTCTCCGCCGTGCCCGGTGCAGGCAAATCCACAGGCATGGCCGCCGCTGCCGCCGCCGTCATCGCCCGCTACCCGCTTTCACCCCGGCAGCAGCTTTTACTGGTCACCTTTACGCGATCGGCGGCGGCCAACCTCAAGGGCAAAGTGCGCGGACACTTGCGATCGCTGGGTCTGCCCCTCAATCGCTTCATCGTCCACACCCTCCACGGCCTCGCTCTCACCATCGCCACCCGCAACCCAGAACTCTCGGGCATTAGCCTCGACAGCCTCACCCTGCTGACCCCCACCCAAGGTCATCGCCTGATTCGCACCTGCGTCGAGCGGTGGATTGTTGAAAATCCCGACCGCTATCAGCGGTTGATTGAAGGCCAGCAATTTGATGGCGAAGAAACGGAACGGCTGCGGCGGCAGTCTGTTTTGCGCACAGAGATTTTGCCCAATCTGGCAACCACCGTCATCCATGAGGCCAAAAGCTCAGGACGCCGACCCGACGACCTCGCCAGCCTTGCCAACACCCTGAGTCGCCCCCTTGCCGAGGGGGTCGAAGATTATGATGTGCTGGCGATCGCGGCGGGGCTCTATGGCCACTACCAAGCGCTGTTGCAGCAGCGGGGCTGTATCGACTACGACGACATGATCTTAGCCGCGCTGCAAGTGCTGGCCCAGGACGATGCCCGCCGCTTTTGGCGATCGCGCATCTTCGCCGTTTTTGAAGACGAAGCCCAGGATTCCTCCCCGCTGCAAACCCAGCTTTTAGAAACCCTCGCCGCCGATCCTGACCATCCCGAAACAGGGCTGAACCTGGTGCGTGTCGGTGATCCCAACCAGGCGATTAACGCCACATTTACGCCAGCGGATCCGGTCTTTTTCAACCAGTTTTGCGATCGCGCCGAGCGCCAGGGTCGCCTCGTCACGATGGATCAGGCCGGGCGCAGCAGCCCCATCATTCTGACGGTGGCGAATTTTGTGTTGCAGTGGGTGAATGACACCGCGATCGCCGGACGCGATCGGCCCTTTCGGCCCCAGGCCATTCGCCCGGTGGATCCCGATGATCCCCAACCGAATGCCAATCCGCCCGCGATCGGTCGCGGAGTTGAACTCTATTGCCCGGCAGACGTGACAGAAACCGTGCGCCGCATCGCCCAGCGCGCCCTCGACCTTTACACCAGCGATCCCAGCCTGAGCTTCGCCATTCTCGTGCGCGAAAATCGCCACGGACGCTTTATCAGCCAACTTTTTCACGATCCTGAAACCCTCGGAGTCGATCTCCTCTCCAGCGGCATCCGGCTGCTCGACGTGGGCGAACAGGATCGCCAAACCCACGTCCCCGGTGAAATCCTGACGATGCTGCAATTCATTGATCGCCCCCATTCCCCCGATCGCCTCAAAGCCGCCCTGGGCGTGTTCGTCGATCGCCAGCGCGTCCCCCGCCAGGATTTGAACGCCCTTGCAAAACAGCCCGAGCAATTTCTCTACCCCGGCCCGCTGGATACGCCACCCACCACAGAGGCCGCCCAAATCGCCCGCCGTCTCTGTGCTGGACTGCTGCGATCGCGCCTAGAACTGCCGCCCTATCACCTGATTCCCTTCATCGCGCTGACCCTGGGCTACAACCAAAGCGAACTCGCCACCGCCGACAAACTCGCCGCCCGCCTGGCCCAACAAACCCGCGAGGCCAATACCCTCCACAACATCATCGCCGCCCTGCAAGAAATCTTGGGGACAGAACGTTTTGAGGCCATAGATACCGAAGACCGCGACGATCGCTACACTCGGGGCGGCCAAATCACCCTACTGACCATGCACAAAGCCAAGGGACTCGATTGGGATGTGGTGTTTCTGCCCTTTTTGCATCAGCGGGTGATTCCCGGCGACCTGTGGGTGCCGCCCCAGCAGAGCTTCCTGGGTGAATTCAGCCTACCCGAGGTGGCCCGTGCTCAGATTCGCGCGGAAACCCACGCCGAAACCAAACCCGCTCCCATTCCCGACATCCTCACCGCGTGGCAACAGGCTCAGGATCTCAAAACTGCGGAGGAATTTCGGCTGCTCTATGTAGCAATGACCCGCGCCAAGCGTCTGCTGTGGATGTCGGCAGCTCGCCAAGCCCCCTTTAGCTGGAGCCGCCCCGACAATCTGAGCGACGCGGAACCCTGTCCTGCCCTACCCGCGATCGCCACATTTTTGAAAACACAGACCATATTGTGACGCGATCGTGCTCTCAAAAACTTCAGGTTTTCCACAGATTCC
>JACYME010000080.1 GCA_015272155.1 Leptolyngbyaceae cyanobacterium T60_A2020_046 | reverse complement strand
AGCGACAGTTCCGTCAACAGTTGAGAGGGGCTGGCGTTGGGATGCAGGAATGAAAACCGATGCCAAAACCGAATGCGCCCATAGCGATCCAGCACAAACTGCGCCGACAGCGGCGCACCGAGGGCTTGCCCCGTGCCGTATTGCTGAAACACTTGGCAGCGTGGGTCGCTCAGCACAGGCATTGTCAGCGCCAGATCGGCCACGACCTGCTGGCTTTGCGCTAGATCGGTGCTGGTGATGAGCAACAGCTCTGCCCCGGCTTCTTGAATGAGAGGATAGGCATCGGCGAGGGCAACGAGGTGCGGAAAGCAGATAGGACAGTAGTGGCGCTCGGTGAAAATGCGCGTAAAGGCGAGGATGACGGGCTTTTGTCCCCAAAAGCGGGAGAGCCGCAGGGGGCGCTGATGGGCGACTTCGGTGAGGCAAAAGTCGGGGGCGCGATCGCCCATCGCTAGCCGATTCCACGGAGGCACGGGCAAAAAGTTTTGCCAAAAGCGATCGCTCAGCAATCGCGAGGGGGCGCTCCGTTCCACAGTGAGTTCTGTCATGCTCAAGCTCTCCTGGTCTAACGAAACCTCACGGGCAAGTGGTGAGCCGCCTTTAGTTCGCGACTTCCGCGAATTCAATCACCTGATTGTCGTAGTCTTTCACGAGAAAGTTGAGGGGTTTGTCGCGGCGAATTTTGTGGCGAATGCCCTGGGTCTGGACGCGCATCAAAATCTGTTCAAGACAGTCGTGGTCAAAGCAAACGTGGCGCTGGCGATCGCGATGGCCTCGGCTGGCCCCGGCAATAATGTGAAGTTGCGTATTCTTCTTGAGCTGATACCAAAGTCCATCTGGCCCAGCATATTGACGCCCCATACTAGTCATATCGCTGGCCAAAAGCGGATCCATCCCAACCCCACCAAGGGTTTGCTCATAGTTGTAGTAATAGTGCAGCGGCACGTCGGCCACCTGGAGTCGCAGCATCCCCTCATAAAACCGCCGCGCCACCTCCAAATCCGACACCATGATGGTGTGAACCTTAGGGGCGCTGCTGAGAAACATCCACATCGCTCCGGCATAGGCCACCAGCAGCATCACCATAATGCCCTGGGTTGAAAATACGGTGTCGATGGGTAGTCCAAGCCACAGCAGTAGAGGCGTGTCGAGGTCGGAGATGAAGCTCACAATGCTCATGAAGGGTAGTGTAAAGTGCCGCGTAAAAGCCCTGTAATGGTACGTGATGCCGCGATCGCCTCAGCCAATGTATCAAAGGCTGTAACCACTGCATCACGTTTTCTCTAGTGTATCAACGGTGTCTGGGGTGCGAATGGGAGCCCGATTGGGTGTGGGAAAGATTGATAGGCAGGGGTGTGCTCTGATTCCCAGGGTCTAGGGCTAGGATGGGCCATCGGGGCGGGAATTTCTAAAAAGACGAGTTTCTTCAGAAAACTGTGGTTATATTGAGGGCAATTTCTTGGACGCCGTTTTAGACGAGTCGCCGTTGAGCCGTGCAAATCCCCAATTTTCCTGAATGTAGTCATGCCCTGGTGCAGCCCCTAGCCCAGTTGAGCGATCGCGAGTTATTGCATCGTTTCAAGCAAAATCCGGGCGCAGGAAAGTATTTCACCGCTATTTTTTGTCGATATAGTCCCATCGTTTTCAGCTTAATTAGCCACTCGGCGCGATCGCCCGTCCAGGCGGAATATTTGTTTGCGCTGACCTGGCGACACATTTTGAATGAGCTGGGTGGGCTAGACCTGCCCACGATCGCCGATTCTGCCAGCGCCACGGCGGAAGATATTACCGAAGCCCAGCGATCGCTGTCTCTCCAAGGCTGGCTGATTAACGTGACGGCCCTGTGCATCAACCAAGCGGTTTTGCCCGAAGTCGAAGAAATTCACTATTCTCTCCAGCAAGCATCCCCCCCCCTGTGGTGCTATGTCGAGCGGGCAATGGAGCGCCTTGACCCTGTGGAGCGGTTGATTTTGGTCATGTCCCAAACCTTCCACTGGAGCGATACCCGCATCGCGGCCTATCTCCAGGCCGAGGGTGAGCGCATCACGCCGACGGAGGTGGCTGTGCGTCTCCGCACTGCGGCTCAGAATTTGGAGGCGGCACTGCCCGACGACATTCAAGCGATTTATCTCGGAACGACTGCTCAGGCAGGAGCTGAGTTAATGGATGCGATCGCGGATGCCACCTTTGCCCTGAGTCCGACGGGGGCTGAGTCCAGAAATTAGGGTGAGAGGGGAGCCCTGGAGGGAAGCCCCTGGTGACAGGTAGCCCTATCTTCTACTATCGTTCACTTGTGTTGAGCCTGCGGCACGACATCAACGCCCCAAGCATGGCAATGGGTTAGGAGTGGGACAAATGGGACAACATCAACGGTGGCTCATCGCGGGCCTGGTCGCGGTAACGGCAGGCGGCCTCTGGCTGTCGCCCAGTGCTGCCTTTGAACAGTTGGAACGACAGCTCGACATTCGCCCCAACAACCGCACCGAGGGCCTATCGCGGGATGTGGCGGATCAGTTTTTGCGCCTGGGCAGTCAGGAAGCCGCAGCGGGAAATTTTGACGCGGCGATCGCGGCCTGGCATCGGGCGATCGCGATCTACGATGCCCTGGGCGACTCGCCTTCTGCGGGTATTGCCTACGACTATATTGGCCTCACCTACGCCAGTCGAGGCCGCTACACCGAAGCCGAAGACACCCTGCGCCGTCGGCTGGCTGTTGCCCGCGACAATGCCGACTACCGGGGCCAGGTCTATGGCCTGAATAACTTGGGTAGCGTCTTTGTGCAGCGCGGTTATCTCAATTCGGCTCTCGACACCTTTCAAACCGCCCTTAGAATTGCAGAGGATGTTCGCGATCCCAACGGCATTGGGCTCTCTCTGAGCAACTTGGGTCTGGTGGCACAGTTGCAGGGGAACTTGGCCGATGCGCGCAAGTATTACGAAGCCGCCACCAACTACCGCTATCGCGCCGGAGATCTGGCCGGGGAGGCGAATTCTTCCAATAACCTGGGGCGCGTATATCGCCAGCTTGGGGAAGAGGGCCGCGCCTTGGGAGCCTTTTTGGTGGCGCGAGATGCGGCAAGGCGGGCGGGGGATGTGCCCAATCAACTGCGGGCGCTGGATGGCTTGATGGAGATCTATCGCGATCGCAACGAAGCAACCCAGGTACGCCGCTTCCTCGACGAACGCATTGCCCTAACCGAGGCTCCAGAAACATCGGCCTCCCAACGTCTCGCAACCCTGGTGCAACTGGGACAATACTACGAGCTGACTGGGGAATTCCTGGCGGCACAAGAGGCTTACCAGGCGGCGTTGGGGCTAGCCCGACAAATTCAAGACAACCCCCAGGCAGCCTTTTTGGCAAACCGCCTCCAGGCGGTGAGCCGCCAAGTTCGGTAATTGGGCTCAATTTCGGTGACAATGACACCGGAGCGCGCGGTAAGTAGCACAGCGAATGGTTCAGAGTGTGCCGTTGCGATTTGATGTCGTGACGTTGTTTCCAGATTTTTTTGAGTCGCCCCTGCGATCGGGCTTGCTCGGCAAGGCGCTCGAGCGCCAGATTGCCAGCGTCCACCTCACCAACCCCCGCGATTTCACCACCGACAAGCATCACAAAGTCGATGATGAACCCTACGGCGGGGGCGTCGGCATGTTGATGAAGCCCGAGCCGATCTTTGCCGCTGTGGAATCCTTACCCGTCGCGCCGCGCCGGGAGGTGATTCTGATGACGCCCCAGGGGGAAACGCTGGCCCAACCGCAATTACGCACCCTGGCGACCGACTATGACCAATTGGTCATCATCTGCGGTCATTACGAAGGGGTGGACGATCGCGTGCTGAACCTCGTCACGCGCGAAATTTCCCTCGGTGACTTTGTGCTTACCTGTGGCGAAATTCCAGCCCTGGCGTTAATTAACGGTGTGGTGCGGCTGCGCCCCGGCACCGTGGGCAAGGCTGACTCCCTCAAGTACGAAAGCTTTGAGACAGACCTGCTGGACTATCCGCAATATACGCGCCCAGCGGTGTTCCGCGGCTGGGAAGTGCCTGAGGTGCTGCGATCAGGCAATCATGACGCGATCGCCCAATGGCGACACGAGCAACAACTCCAGCGCACCCAAACTCGCCGCCCCGACCTCTATCAACGGTGGCTCTCTCAGCAAAGCTGCGGAGACGCCGGGAACATTTCCGACAAAACTTCATCAAAGGATGTGTCAATTTGAAGAGGTGTGCGCAAGATCACTGATATCTCTTCAACGAAAGATCACAATACTGCCATGAGTCTACGGATTGGGAACGGTTACGACATTCATCGACTGGTTACGGGTCGGCCCCTCATTTTAGGTGGGGTGTCCATTGAGCACGAGCTGGGCTTACTCGGCCATAGCGATGCCGATGTGCTGACCCACGCCATCATGGATGCGCTGCTCGGAGCCCTAAGCCTCGGGGATATTGGCCTCTACTTTCCGCCCAGCGACCCCCAATGGGCTGGAGCCAATAGCCTGATGCTGTTGACTCAGGTGAATCAAATGGTACGCGATCGCGGTTGGCATATCGTTAACATCGACAGCGTGGTTGTGGCCGAGCGCCCCAAACTCAAGCCCCATATTGCGGCCATGACCGACAAACTCGCGGAGGTCTTGGGCATTGCGCCCGACCAGGTGGGTGTTAAAGCCACCACCAACGAAAAATTAGGGCCGACGGGTCGCGAAGAAGGCATTGCTGCCTATGCAGTGGCGCTTTTGGCTCAGTCTGCCTAGGGTTGCGGCGCACCTAAACCTGCGATCGCCTGTGCCCACTCCGCATAGTACGGAGATTTTTCTATCCATAAACTGATAAAGTGTCACGCAAACTACGTGTTTACCCGTAAGTCTTTCGCTATATTGTGAAGCACCGGTAAAAGCGTTTCAAGATTGTGTGAACTTTTACCGCATAGTTGTAGACCAAGATTCAGTTACTTGCATGTTTTTCGAGCGTTTTGGTCAGAGCAGTTGAGAGAGCCACCGCGCTTTGTAAAGCCAGGGTGAAGTCCGTTCAAAAAAGTCATCTTAAGGGTTGAGGTTGACGGCATGGGTGCTTACCACAAAACCGCATTATCACTCACAGGATTTTCTGGCCCATCAGGGGCCTTGCCTCGGAAATTCAACGACCCCCCATCGTGGTTTCAGGCATTGCCCCCCGAACGCATCGGCCTCAATGGGGAATATGATTACAACGGCTTAGCCAAGCGGGTTGATCACGCGTTTCAAGAACGCTTAAGTCACGAGATTGTCGCCAATGTCACCGTGAGCCAGCGAGGCCGCGTGGTGATATTGCAGGGCACGGTCGAGAGTCGTGCGGTTATCCAGCGCCTCGTTCATGTCGCCCTCACGGTGGAAGGGGCAATGCGCGTTGAAACCCGAGGCCTGACGCTGTCCTCAGAACCGCGCCTCAACGTTGCCTGTGCCTAACTGAACAGTCCATTAACTTAGCTGCTGATCGGAGTTGCCGATCCTAGACCTGTCGAGTAGGCTTCAGCGATCGCGCTGTGGTGGAAACTGATGGGATCGTACGTCTTCACAAAATTGTTTCGCGGCCAAAATGCCCTGTTCCCGTAGATTCACGTAGGGTCGGGCAAAGGGCGGCTGCCAGTCCGACAGACCCAGCACATCGGCAGTAACCAGCACTTGACCGTCGCATTGGGGGCCAGCGCCAATGCCGATGGTGGGAATGCCCAGGGTCGTGGTGATGGTGTGCGCCAGCGTCGCGGGAATATGTTCGAGCACGATCGCGAAGGATCCGGCTTTTTCAATGGCGATCGCCTCCTGAAGAATGCGATCCGCCGTTTCTGGAGAGGTTCCTTGCTGGCGAAAGCCGCCCACCACATTCACCGACTGCGGCGTCAGCCCCACATGCCCCATCACGGGAATACCCGACTCCACCAGCGCCTGAATCGTTTCGGCCATGCGGGGGTAGCCCCCTTCGAGCTTGACCGCCTGCGCACCCGTTTCCTTGAGCACGCGCCCCGCCGAGCGCAGCGCATCTGCCACACTGGTTTGATAACTTAAAAACGGTAAATCCGCGACGAGGAGCGCATTTTTCACCCCGCGCCGTACCGCCTTGGTGTGATGCAAAATCTCGTCCAAGGTCAGGGGCAGGGTGGTGTCATAGCCCAGGGCGATCATGGCGAGGGAGTCGCCCACCAACACAACGTCAGCCCCGGCTTGGTCGGCAATCTGACCGGAAATTAAATCCCATGCGGTGAGCACTGCGATCGCTCGCTGGGTCTGTTTCCAGCGCGTCAACTGGTGAATTTTAACTACCATGCCAAACCTGCCCCGGCCTCTGCCTGTGAGCCTACCAAACCCTTATCTTCCCCGAAGCAGGTCAGTTTTGGACGTTTAAAACCGCTGGATTAATAAACCCGCCGTGGGGCAGCGATCGCCCCGTCGTGGTGCTCACCCAGGCCAGCCCTTCACCCGTGCCCACCCAGACCTTGTTGCCCGTATCTGGAGAAAGCGCCAGCACTCGCCGGGAAGGAAGCCCCCGCACCTGGCCCAGCAGCGCCCCGTTGTAGGGATTGATCATATACAGGCCGTCTTGGGTGCCAATCCACAGCGTTCGGGCACGATCAAAGCCTAAGGAAAGGACGTTGCGCCCTTCCATTACGCCGACGGATCGGGTCAGCGTTCCCGTATCTGCATCCACCACAAACAGCCCGCTCGCCGTACCCACCCAAATGTTGCCGTGGGGGTCGGTGGCGAGAGCCTGTACCGCCTGTCCTGGAATGCTCGTCACCTGGCGGATGGGGTAGCCATTGGCGGTGTTGATCTGCACCAAGCCATCCAGCGTGCCCACCCACAGGTGGCCGCGATCGTCGAGGGTCATCGCGTTGGCGCTCACCCCCGGCAACTGTTGCACGGTGGTCATTAGCAGACCGCGATCGGGGCTGATCATGGCGAGCCCGCGATCGGTGCCGACCCACAAAAATCCGCGCGTATCAATAATGAGCGACAGGACTTGGTTAGACGGCAGCGAATAGTTTTGAGCCGTAATCTCATTGACCCGAGGATCGACCCGCACCAGTCCCGTGTAGGTGCCGACCCAAATGCGCCCAACCCGGTCTTGGGTCATGGCTCCGACGACGCGGCTGGGTAGGTTGAGCCGGGTGGCGATGCGCCCCGTTTCGGGGTCGATGCGGGCAATTTGCCCTTGCCAGGTGCCGACCCAAAGGTCGCCCGTAAAGTCTCGCTGGAGTGCTGGAATCCGGTAGTCCGGCTGGGGCCGCTCGCCAGCGGGCCGTTGGGAGGGTAACGGATCGGTGGCATTGGGCGGTACGGTCGGCGAGTAAATCTGCTCGCCATCGAGTTCGCCGGGTGAAATCTGCGCGAAGAGGGGATTCAGGGATGGAATCAGGGTGCTCAGGGCAAGACCCGCGATCGCGCTGCCCACCCATCGACAAATCCGACTGTTTCTCTTCTGTGTCTGGCGGCTGACCATGACCATACCTCCGCAAAACGCCTCACCGCTTACACCAGAAGTCAGTGAGTCGGCTCAAGGATACTTCAGTTTGTTGCGAGGTGAACGATTTTCTTCAAATTCCCCCCAGCCCGCCGCTTCCCGCTAAATCTTGCAAGCCCAATCCTCCCTCACCGTGGGCGATCGCGCCCTCAGCCGCCGCACACCTCACCCAGGGGGTCGCCCTTTCCTTAAAAAAATTTGTGTCAAACCATCCCCACCTTTCAAGGGGCTGACATGATTGGGGCCAGGCAATATTTTGCGGCGAAAGATTAACGGCAAATCGCGGGCCTACGCGCGTCACAGCCCCCCGCGATCGCCTCTATCTGCCCCTGCCTGAGCCGAGTTACACAGTGAGACACAGCTCAATACAAAGATACGTACATCTATAACTTTTGGTTATGAATATATACAGAACTTCCGAAGCCAAACTTATTGGATCACTGATAATATTCTTAGGACATAGGGCAATGCAGGATGCCCTTAAATCCAGTTGTGACGCCCGTTTCAGTCTTTTCTGGGCGGGGTGCTGGAATGCTATGTCTTCTACCACCTGCCTGGTTACACGCTTCTGTTCTGCATTGTGAACGAGCTCCGGGGTGCCTGTTGTTGAGTCATCAGCAACAGGATGGTGGTGACTGTTACGGACTTCACAGGAAGGGAGATATGTCTTACTCTCAGACAACGACTCAGTCAAAATCTGGATACAGCGCCGGGGTTAAGGACTACAAACTGACCTATTACACCCCGGACTACACACCCAAGGATACGGACATTCTGGCCGCGTTTCGGATGACCCCTCAGCCCGGCGTGCCCCCCGAAGAGTGTGCGGCGGCAGTGGCAGCGGAATCTTCTACCGGTACCTGGACTACCGTGTGGACTGACCTCTTGACCGACATGGATCGGTACAAGGGTCGCTGCTACGATATCGAGCCCGTACCCGGCGAAGATAATCAGTACATTTGCTACGTGGCTTACCCCCTCGATCTGTTTGAGGAAGGATCCATCACGAACCTATTGACCTCTATCGTCGGCAACGTGTTCGGCTTTAAGGCACTGCGCGCCCTGCGTCTCGAAGACTTGCGCATCCCCGTGGCCTACCTGAAGACCTTCCAAGGGCCGCCCCACGGCATTCAGGTTGAGCGCGATCGCCTCAACAAGTATGGTCGTCCCCTGTTGGGTTGTACCATTAAGCCCAAGCTGGGTCTGTCTGCGAAGAACTACGGTCGTGCGGTGTACGAAGCGCTGCGCGGCGGTTTGGACTTCACCAAAGACGACGAAAACGTCAACTCCCAGCCCTTCCAGCGCTGGCGCGATCGCTTCCTGTTTGTGGCTGACGCCATCCATAAAGCCCAGGCAGAAACTGGTGAAATCAAGGGTCACTACCTGAACGTGACCGCCGCCACCTGCGAAGAAATGCTAAAGCGGGCTGAGTACGCCAAAGAACTCGAAATGCCCATCATCATGCATGACTTCCTGACCGCTGGCTTCACCGCCAATACCACCCTGTCCCACTGGTGTCGCAACAACGGCATGTTGCTCCACATCCACCGGGCCATGCACGCGGTGATCGACCGTCAGAAGAACCACGGGGTTCACTTCCGCGTGCTGGCCAAGTGTCTACGGATGTCCGGTGGTGACCACATCCATACCGGTACGGTGGTCGGCAAGCTAGAAGGTGACCGGGCCAGCACCCTTGGCTTCGTTGACCTGCTGCGCGAAAACTACATCGAGCAAGACAAGTCTCGCGGGATTTACTTTACCCAAGACTGGGCCTCTATGGGCGGCGTCATGGCCGTTGCTTCCGGCGGGATTCACGTGTGGCACATGCCCGCCCTCGTGGAAATCTTCGGCGACGACTCCGTCTTCCAGTTCGGTGGTGGCACCCTGGGTCACCCCTGGGGGAACGCACCCGGCGCAACGGCAAACCGCGTTGCCCTTGAAGCTTGTGTCCAAGCTCGGAACGAAGGCCGCAACTTGGCCCGCGAAGGTGGCGACGTCATCCGCGAAGCGTGTAAGTGGTCTCCCGAACTGGCCGCAGCGTGCGAACTGTGGAAGGAAATCAAGTTCGAGTTCGACACCGTTGATACCCTCTAGGTCGGCTTGGCAGTGCCAAGGCACTGCGTTGGCGGCAGCCTAGGGCTAGGTTAGTAGCTCGATACTCGTCAATATCTTGGAAAAACGGCAAGAATACTGTCTAAGTTACCGAATCTGAATGGACTTCGGGCTTAGATCGGGGCTACTAACCCCCCTTGGTCGGGGGCTTCATCCGTTTAGAGACACCGATGGATCTTAAGCAATCGGCTAAAGACACCGCTAAGGTGCTCACTAGCTATCTGACGTTTCAGGCAGTAAAGACTGTGCTGAATCAGCTCAAGGAAACCAACCCCGCCGAAGCCTATTGGTTGAATACTTTCTCAACAAAGGAGGTGCTTCAGGATGGCGAAGCTTACTTGGAGCGCTTACTTGAGGAAAGGTCGGGGCTGGCCATTCGAGTAATGACTGTACGGCAGCATATTGCAGAGGAAATCTGTGAGTTTTTGCCTGAAATGGTTGTTACTGGAATCCAGCACGCCAATATGGAACACCGCCGTCAGCACTTGGAACGGATTACCCAACTTGGGGAAGCGACGGATGTTGTAGAGGCTGAATTGCTTCAAGAGCCCACAATTGACTCTGACGCTTCGCCTGAGTAGATCGTCTATTGCTCACTCTTTGTCGGCCCATGCCGACGTTGATGATTTCACTTAGCGAGGAACCATGAAAACTCTTCCCAAAGAGCGTCGTTACGAAACGATGTCGTACCTGCCTCCGCTGACGGATGCGCAGATCGAAAAGCAAGTCGCCTACATTCTCCGAATGGGCTACATCCCGGCGGTTGAGTTCAACGAAGACTCTAACCCTGAAACCTACTACTGGACGATGTGGAAGCTGCCCCTGTTCAACGCCAGCACCACCTCAGAGGTGCTGAGCGAGGTTCAGGCTTGCCGCTCGGAGTATTCCAACTGCTACATCCGAGTAGTGGGCTTCGACAACGTGAAGCAGTGCCAAGTCCTCAGCTTCATCGTTCACAAGCCGGGTTCTAGCACCTACCGCTACTAGGTTTGAAGTCGGTGAATGTGCGCCGGTAAATGCTACACCCCCCGGAGGCGATCGCCTCCGGGGGGTGTTTTGTGTTTTGGCCAAACGGTTATTCTGCTATGGGGCAAATTGTTCCATCACCTGCTGATAAAACCAACGATTGCGCGATCGACATTCCGCCAGGCTGTCAGGAAATTCCTGACTTTTATCGGCATAGCTGCGCCAGTCCTTGACTTCGCCGCGCAGTTGATTTTTAGGCGCAAAAAGATTAATCCGACGCTTTATCACCGGAAGCTGAAATCCCGGTTGCTGCCACTGAGTCGGATAAATTGTAGGCTGATGCCGCAGGGTGAAAAACTTGCTGCTAAAGGGAAACGCAACGACTTTGCGTCCGAGCAAGGTTCCCCAATAGGCTCCATGAAAGGAACTGGTGAGAATCGTTTCCCCGGAGCCCAAAAAATCTAACACTGCATCAAAGTCATTATTTTCATTGGTCATGCGGGGCAGTCCCGAAATCTGAATTTGGAACTTTTTGTGGGAAAACACGACGTATTCGTGGTGCGGGGTGCGGGGTTTATCAAAGGCAGGATGCATACAGCTTACGCAGGGCACCCAGTCCAGCGCGACCCGATCATCGCGCACACCGACGAGATCGCAAGCTTCCAGATAGGGGGTGTAGTCGAAGCTGACGGGATCTTTCATGCCCGCCCGAGAGTAGGATTGTTGTCCAACGCCCCACAGGATAACTTTACCGCTGTGGTGCGCCGCTTTGATGGCCTGCATGGGGGCTAGGAACCGCTGAAACAGCAGCCCGCCGCCGCCGAAGATGAGGTGATCTTGTTGAATATCTTGGGGGTTAACGGTGCGGATATCCTGGGCTTCGCAGACATATCCTGGGAAGTCGAAATATCGCAGCGGTGACGATAGCAAATCACCGACATTGTGCTGATCGATAACGTGGCAATTGATAATGCGCGACATTGTTGATTCCGCGATGGTTGGAGCAACGAAGTTGAAAATGCTGTGGGAGATGCCTGTCCCCTGTCTTTGTCCCCAAAGCCCGTCCCGAGGGGGGCGAAAAGGAGGGAAATGATTCCGAAGCCCCCCTTCAAGCAAAGAGGCAGGGTTCCTAGTTTTTTGACCATTCGCTTCATCTTGTGGGTTGCCCCTGGAAGAAACTGGGTTGCGGTACCGAGGTTCTAGGAGGCGATCGCGGATTTCTTGGGCCGAGCAAAAATCATCCGCCCGGCAGACGTTTGTAGCGAACCCGTTACCACCACATCAATTTCGCTGCCGATGTATTCCTTGCCTTCCTCCACCACGACCATCGTGCCATCGTCGAGATAGCCGACACCCTGTTGTGGTTCCTTCCCTTCCTTGAGAATTTTGAGCTCAATGTCATCCCCCGGCAAAAAGCTTTGCCGAATGGCCTGGGACAGGTCGTTGATGTTGAGCACTTCCACGTCTTGGAAGCTGGCGACCTTGTTGAGGTTGTAGTCGTTGGTGAGGAGCATGGCGTTCAGTTCTTGGGCCAGCTTGACCAGCTTGGCATCCACGGTGGGGATGTCGTCGTAGTCTGCCGAGCTGATTACCACCCGGCTGGGATATTGCTCTCGGACGCGATTCAGCACATCTAGCCCACGCCGCCCGCGCCCGCGCTTTTGGTCGTTGGAGGCGTCGGCCACCTGTTGCAGCTCTTGCAGCACAAACTGCGGGACGAGCACCTGCCCTTCTAAAAAGCCGGTTTCTAGCAGCCCTTCAATGCGACCATCAATAATGCAGCTAGTGTCGAGCAGTTTGGTTTTGGCGGGTTTGAGGGTGCCTTCGGCGACGAGGGTCGATTCCATGCTGCCGGGGTTGATGAGGCGCAGCAGCGATCGCCCGTGGGTATCCGCCAGGTTCATGCCCGAAACTGCAAACAACACACTGCCCATGACTGCGGTCAGGGGTTTGATGAACCCAAATTCCTGGGGAATCGGTAGCAAAAAGAGCGGAGCCAGCATCAGGTTGGCGATCAAGAGCCCAATCACCAGCCCTGCGGCTCGACTCAAGAGGCGATCGGGCGGCAATTCGCGAACTTGGCGCTCAAGACGGCGGTAGCTGGTTTGCATCACCAGGCCAACGCCTGTGCCAATCAGCGCCCCAAATCCGGCGGTGACGGAGCTGAGCCCTTCTAGGCTGCTGACCTGTTCAAGGGTGTTGGCGGGCAGCAGATCAGGGGCGTAGAAGCCAATGCCGCCACCGGCCACAATAAAGGACAGTACGATGAGTGCGTCTAGCATGGTATCTAGCCGTCTCGGGCAAGAAGATCGGCATGATGAGGTTAGGTATCGCCCTTCATTCAAGCATTGTCAGGGCACTTCGTTCCCATTCGGGTGGATCAGAAGCCAAGGTCGCTCCCCCAGTCCCGGCAGCAATCGCTTTCACTGTCTAGGGGCATTTGCGACGGGGGCGTCCATTTTTTATTGTGACCCTATCGGGTCTTACCGGGTTGCCCAGCGCTTTTGATGTAATTTGTCACACTTGCCGAGGGATTGGCTCCAAAGGTTGCCCTTTTACAGGGTTTCTTGGCTGGGTAAGGTGTACCTTAATCCCCTGATGTCAATCGTTTCGTGACTTTTTGTCCCTCCCTGGCTTCAAAAACGCTGTACCCTGATATTCCATGACTTGGCACGTTGCTCCCTTGTCCGATTCTCCTCCGATTTTATGTCCGCCTGTGGATGCGCCGCGATCAGCCTATGTTCACATTCCCTTTTGTCGGCGGCGCTGTTTTTATTGCGATTTTCCGATCGCGGTGGCGGGCGATCGCGCCCGAGGTGAAACGTCGCCTCGCATTCAACACTACGTCGAAACCCTCTGCCGCGAAATTGCCGCAACCTCAGTGCAGGGCGGATCCTTAGAAACGGTGTTCTTTGGCGGCGGCACGCCATCGCTGTTGTCTGTGGATCAGGTGGAGCAAATTTTGACGGCATTGCGCGATCGCTTTTCCATTGCTGACGGTGCTGAAATCTCAATGGAAATGGATCCCGGCACGTTTACGGCGGATACCTTGGGAGCGCTGCATCGTTTGGGAATCAACCGCGTCAGCCTAGGGGTGCAGTCTTTTCAGGATGACCTGTTGGCCGCCTGCGGCAGAACCCATCGCCGCGTGGATGTAGAGGCTGCGATCGCGGCCATTCAGCAAGTGGGGCTCAAAAACTGGAGCCTCGACCTAATTTCAGGGCTGCCCCATCAAACCCTGGCCGATTGGGAAGCGGGGCTGCATCAGGCGATCGCCGCCAACCCCGCCCATCTGTCCATCTACGACCTCACCATCGAACCCAATACCGTTTTCCATCGTCGTTACGCGCCCGGTGATGCGCCCCTACCCAGCGACGACCACACCACCGCCATGTATCGCCTGGCCCAGCACACCCTCACCGCAGCGGGCTATGACCACTACGAAATTTCAAACTATGCGCGATCGGGCTATCAATGCCGCCACAACCGCGTTTATTGGCAAAACCGCGCCTACTACGGCTTTGGGATGGGAGCCACCAGTTATACCCAGCATCAGCGCTTTGGGCGACCCCGCACCACCCACGACTATGAAGCCTGGGTCGCAGCCCACGAGCAACAGGGCGGACACCTCGCGATCGCCCCAACCCCGCCCGGTGAGCAGCTTTTTGATCACCTCATGGTGGGGCTGCGCTTGGCAGAGGGTGTAGATCTTGATCGCCTCGCGACGCAGTTTGGGGCGGCGGTGATTCCAATCCTGCGCGATCGCCTCCAACCCTTTGTTGAAAAGGGTTGGGTCGGGTTTGCCGAAGCCCCAACCCCGCGCGTTTACCTCACCGACCCAGAGGGGTTTTTGTTTTCAAATGTGGTGCTGATCGCGCTCTTTGAAACCTGGGGCGATCGCGGCAATTAAAGGTTTTTCGGCTGCATCCATGCAGTAAAATGGCACCTTGTGAAATTCGATGCAGCACCATGCCCAAGGTTCTTGTCTCCGACCCAGTAGATCAGGCCGGCCTAGACATTCTGTCTCAAGTCGCCCAAGTTGACGTTCAAACCAAACTTTCTCCCGAAGAACTCGTCAAGGCCATTCCCGAATACGATGCCTTGATGATTCGCTCTGGCACCAAGGTCACCCAAGCGGTGATCGAAGCCGGACAAAACCTCAAAATTATCGGTCGGGCAGGTGTCGGGGTCGATAACGTCGATGTACCCACCGCCACTCGGCGCGGCATTGTCGTCGTCAACTCCCCCGAGGGCAACACCATTGCTGCCGCCGAGCACGCCCTCGCGATGATGCTGGCCATGTCGCGCCACATTCCCGCCGCCGACCAATCCGTCAAGTCCGGCCAGTGGGATCGCAAATCCTTCCTAGGCGTCGAGGTTTATAAGAAGACTCTGGGGGTTGTGGGCCTAGGCAAAATTGGCTCCCATGTGGCAACGGTGGCCCGCGCGATGGGCATGAAACTGTTGGCCTATGATCCCTTCATTTCGTCTGAACGGGCGGAACAGTTGGGCTGTCGTCTGGTGGATCTGGATCTGCTGCTGCGCGAGGCAGACTACATCACCCTGCACCTGCCCAAAACCCCCGAAACCGAAAATCTGATCAACGAACAAACCCTGGGCACCATGAAGCCCACGGCGCGCATCATTAACTGTGCCCGGGGCGGCATCATCGACGAGGTGGCGTTGGCGGCGGCGCTGGCCCAGGGCCAGATTGCCGGGGCCGCGCTGGATGTTTACGCCGAAGAACCCCTCGGGGAGTCGCCCCTGCTCAGCGCGCCGAACATTGTACTAACTCCGCACCTGGGTGCATCGACGGAGGAGGCGCAGGTGAATGTGGCGATCGATGTGGCGGAGCAAATTCGAGACGTGCTGCTGGGGCTGCCCGCGCGATCAGCGGTCAACATCCCAGGGCTGCGGGCCGATGTGATGGAGCAACTGCGTCCCTATCTGCAAATGGCGGAAACCTTGGGGAACTTGGTCGGGCAACTGGCGGGTGGGCGCGTTGAGTCTCTCAACGTGCAAATGCAGGGGGAACTGGCCCAAAACGACACCCAGCCTGTGGTGATTGCGGCGCTGAAGGGGCTGTTGTCCCACGCACTGCAAGAGCGGGTTAACTATGTGAACGCCAGCATTGAAGCGAAGGAGCGGGGCATTCATGTGGTCGAAACCCGCGATACGACGGTGAAGGATTACACGGGTTCGCTACGGCTATCGGCGCGGGGTTCTCTGGGTGAGCACTCGGTGACTGGGGTGCTGTTGGGGGGCAGTGAGATTCGCATTACCGATATTGATGAGTTTCCTATCAACGTGCCGCCCACCCGCAATATGCTGTTTACGCTGCACCGCGATATGCCAGGAATCATCGGTAAGATCGGCTCACTGCTAGGTAGCTTCAACGTCAATATCGCCAGTATGCAGGTGGGCCGCAAAATCGTGCGCGGGGATGCGGTGATGGTGCTGAGCATTGACGATCCCCTGCCGGAGGGCATTCTCTCGGAAATTACGAAGGTTCCGGGAATTCGTGATGCATATACGGTGAGCCTGTAGGGCGATCGCGGATTGAGGTGGCGCAATCGGGAGCAGGCCCAGGCTTGCCCCCAACTGCTAAACCCTAAGCGCAGCATCACCATAACGGTGGGAGAATAGGACGGGTGGGGTGCAAATGGTGACGTGTGTTGGGTGATAGGGCTTTGGTGAATAGCTGGTGGGAAATTCAGGTCTTGTGCCACCCTGACCTAGAAGATACTGTCTTCTGGCGCTTTGAGACGCTGGGCAGTCAGGGCACGTCGAGCCAGCGCAAGGCGGCCCATCGTCTCGTGCAAGCTTACTTTCCCCAGGATCGCTTTGAGCTGCTGGACTTGGCAGCGGTGGCGTTGTTGATGCGCCAGGATGCCCTTTGTGCAGAGTTGCCCATCCCTCAGGTGACCTGGAAGCTCATCGATGAGGAGGATTGGTCGAAAAGCTGGAAAGACCATTGGCATCCCCAGGAAATTGGCGATCGCTTTTTGATCAATCCCGCTTGGCTTCCGGTGCCAGAGAATTGCGATCGCTTGGTGTTGCAGCTCGACCCAGGGGCAGCCTTTGGGACGGGTACCCATGCCACCACCCAGCTCTGTCTGGAGTCGTTGGAGATGCGCTTGTCTGACGATGCGGGCCAGATGACGGTGGCGGATATTGGCTGTGGGTCTGGCATTTTGTCGATTGGGGCGCTTTTGCTCGGGGCCAAGCGCGCCTATGCGGTGGATCTCGATAATTTGGCAGTGCAAGCGACGATTAGCAATCGGGATCTCAACCACATCAGCAGCGATCGCCTCATGGCGCAGCAGGGGAGCCTCAACACCCTGATTGAAACGTTGACGGAGCCTGTTGATGGCATTTTGTGCAACATCCTGGCGGAGGTCATCTTGGATTTAATTCCGCAACTTAGCAAAATTTCAAAACCCGAAACCTGGGGCATTCTCAGCGGTATTTTGCTTGACCAGTCGAAGCTGGTGGCCGATACGCTGGAACAACATGGCTGGGTGGTGGCCACCCTCTGGCGTCGGCAAGAATGGTGCTGTCTCAACGTGCGGCGATCATAGTCATGGATGCATCTCAACTCCGTAATCAGGTGGGATTTGTGGTCAAGGTTTTGGGCTTCTCGTGGCTTCTCGCGATCGCCCTCAAGGCGATCGGGCCGCGCCTTCCCCTGCCTGCCACCACTGCCACTTGCCTCATCCTTGTACTCACCCCTTCCCTGGGTTTGGCCCTATTTCTGGGCTGGCGACTGCGCCATCGCCCCACAGACTAGTGCTGGAAAGTCTTGGCGCAACACGATATCCCCACCCCTACCCCCAGAGATCACTGAATCAGCTGGCTTGATTTGCCCTGGGGAAGACAGCCCAGCAGCCCATCCCGGAAGTCAGCAAGCCTAATTCCGCATAATGCCCCTCAAACAAAAAAGAGTGTAGAATCTCATCAAAAGCCGCACACCTCAAGCACTCCGATGACCTCGACAGGTCATCTAGATAGGCAGACACAGTTTCTTTAAATAACAGTTTCTTTGAATAATCTATTGTACTGCCTAAAGC
>JACYME010000222.1 GCA_015272155.1 Leptolyngbyaceae cyanobacterium T60_A2020_046 | reverse complement strand
TATTCTATCATCGGTATTTTGGCGGGCTGGGGGAATCGTGGAAGGTGCGGTCTGCTTGGCGATGGGTTGGCTCGGGCGGAACTGATTTAGGAGGGGCTGACAGTTCTCAATCTGGCGGATCACGATCGCGGTGCCGTCGCGATCGCCCGGTAAGATGATGAGGCTGTTTGCGCCCCCAAAGGAAGACGGTCATGGCTGAAGGGCCAAAGCGCTACGAAGGGAAAGCCAAAATTCTGTACGGCACTGACGATCCAGACGTGCTGATCAGCTATTTCAAAGATGACGCCACCGCTTTTAATGCCCAAAAGCGCGGGCAAATTCTAGAGAAGGGTCGGATGAACTGTGCGATCGCGAGCCATCTCTTTCAACTGTTGGAATCTCAAGGCATTCCGACCCACTGGATAGACACCGTGAGCGATCGCGAAATGCGCGTCCGCGCGGTGACTATTGTGCCACTTGAAGTGGTGGTCAGGAACTTTGCTGCCGGGAGTCTCTGTCAACAAACAGGATTGCCGCTCGGTACTCCGCTTACCCCTCCCTTGGTGGAGTTTTACTACAAAAATGACGACTTAGGCGACCCGTTGCTGACGCGCGATCGCATTCGTGCGATGCAGCTCGCGACCGACGAAACCGTCGAAACCATTACGCAACTTGCTACTGCCATTAACCGTCATTTAATTGAGTTCTTTCAGAAGTGCCACATTACTTTAGTGGACTTCAAATTAGAGTTTGGCCGCGATCGGCATCAGCAGATCGTCTTGGCGGATGAAATCAGTCCTGACACCTGTCGGCTCTGGGACGACATGGAAACAGATACCCAAAACCGCATCTTAGATAAGGATCGCTTTCGTCAAGATCTTGGAAACGTCGAAGCTGCTTATCAAGAGGTGCTGAACCGGATTCTGGCCCAAGTCGCCCCAAACTAGCCCAGTCGAATGCGGTAGAATTCCCCTGTTTACCCGAAAAGACTGCGAAATCTCACCTCCTGAGTGCTGCATCACGCAGGTTGTCAGGCATTTTTATTGTTTTTTTGGCCTTCACAGGTGTTAAGCATGCGTCAGTCCCCCAGCCTTTTGGCACTTCTCACCCTCTCTGCAACATTGGGCATTGCAACCCAAGCCCGAGGCGAAACCGTGGTTGCAGTCTCACCTCAATCGCGTGAGGGGTCTGTCAGGGTTGCCGACTTGGTTGCGGCAGAGACGTTTGATTCTACGATTGCGGCCACGCCAACGGTGCCTGTCGTGGATGCATTGGCAACAGAGGAAACCGCCCCCCGATTTTCGCGATCGCGAACGACTGCCGATGAGGATGCCGTTGAACCCGCTGCCGCGACCGATTCCCCTGAGGAAGACACGCGCTTGCTCGCGACCCGGGATCGGGCTCGCGATCGCTGGGTCGCGGTCGCAGAACTGAGCGGCGTAGCGGCAGAAGACGCGACCGCAGATATCTCCCCAGCCATTCAGCCCAATGACGCGATCGCGCAATCGCCCCCAGAAGAGGCCGAGCCTGACATCGATGCAGAAGCAGAGGACGAAACCGAGGAGGCAGGCTCGCCAGCAGAACCCCAGGTGTTGGTGGCAGAGGTCAGCGTGACCGGTTCGGAGGGCAGTACACTCTCCCCTGATCTAACCGATCGCGTGTACGAGGCGGTTACCACGCGCCCTGGCCAAACCACCACGCGATCGCAGATTCAGCAAGACATCAACAACATCTTCGCCACGGGCTTCTTTGCCAACGTCCGCGCCGTGCCCACCGATACCCCCCTGGGCGTGCGCGTCACCTTTGTCGTGCAGCCCAACCCGGTACTGACTCGGGTCAGCATTTCGGGCAACGACGTGCTACCCCAGGAGGTTGTCGATGAAATCTTCGCCGATCAATACGGCGAAATCATCAACCTCTTGGACTTCCAGGACGGCATCTTGGAACTCAACGAGTGGTATCAGCGCAACGGCTATGTCTTGGCCCAGGTCATTGCGGCTCCCCAAGTTTCCCCGGACGGTGAAGTCACCCTGCTGGTGGCCGAAGGTGTGATTGAGAGTATTGAAGTTCGCTTTCTAACCGATGAAGGCTTGGCAGAAGACGAAGAGGGCAACCCGCTGCGAGGGCGTACCCGCGAGTTCATCATCACCCGCGAGCTACAAACCCAACCGGGCGACGTGTTCCAACAGTCTCGGATTCAGTCTGATCTCCAGCGCGTCTTTGCGCTGGGCCTCTTCGATGATGTCAACATCACCTTGAACCCTGGTGACGAAGATCCCCGCAAGGTAAAGATGGTGCTCAACGTGGTAGAGCGAGGAACAGGGTCGGTTGCGGCGGGCCTGGGCTTCAACTTCACGGGGGATGTCTTCGGCACCTTGAGCTATCGCCAAGACAACTTTGGCGGCAATAACCAGAAGTTCTCTGCTGAAACGCAGCTCAGCACCCGCGACATTTTGTTTGACATTAGCTTCACCGATCCGTGGATTGGCGGGGATCCCAACCGCACCTCATACACTGCTAGTGGGTTTGCGCGGCGATCCATCCCCCTCACCTTTGATGGTGGCCCCAATGAGGTGAATCTGCCCAATGGCGATCGCGTTCGCCTCACCCGATACGGCACTGGCATTACCTTCCGGCGACCAATTGGCAATGCGTGGCAGGCTTCGGTCGGCACCCAGTATCAGCGGATCCGCGTGGTGGATTCCGATGGCCAGATCAACACGGTAGACGAGCTGGGCAACCCCCTCTCCCTGAGTGGGAATGGAGCAGACGACCTGCTCACCTTCCAGGCAGCAGCGGTGCGCGATACCCGCAACGATCCCTTTAACCCCACTTCTGGCACGGTTATCCGCTTTGGCACCGAGCAATCAGTTCCGATTGGAGAAAGCAGCATCCTGCTGAATCGACTGCGGGCCAACTATAGCCAATACTTCCCGCTACAGTTGTTTGGCTCGGGAGATGGCGCACAGGCCCTTGCTTTCAACATCCAAGGCGGCACTGTACTGGGCGATCTTCCCCCCTACGAAGCCTTTTCCTTGGGGGGGACAAACTCTGTGCGCGGTTACGATGAAGGAGAGATTGGCTCGGGCCGCAGCTACCTTCAGGCCACGGCGGAATATCGCTTCCCGCTCTTTTCCTTCTTGGGGGGTGCGCTGTTTGTGGACTACGGCACCGACCTCGGCACGGGCAACAATGTCCCCGGTTCTCCGGGGCCGCTGCGGGGCAAGCCTGGTAATGGGTTTGGCTATGGTGCTGGGGTACGGGTTCAGACGCCCCTCGGCCCCATCCGAGTTGACTATGGCTTCAACGACCAGGGCGAAGGACGCTTACACTTTGGCATCGGCGAACGGTTCTAACGTCGGATCGCCGCGATCGCGTAAGTTCCAGTCTCGACCCAGGGAGCCATCTGCGCCCTAAGCCAAAGTTCAGTTTCCGAGTCGCTGTATCACAGGGGGTTCACGATGATCCAGGCAACTCAGCCTAGCGCGATCGCGGCTTCAACCGCCGCACAACAACAGACCCTCGCCGCCGCCTTTGAGTGCCACGGTGTGGGGCTGCACTCAGGTCTGACAACAACGGTGCGGGTGAGTCCTGCTCCGCCCGACACCGGGCGGCAGTTTTTGCGCTGCGATCGCCCCAATGCGGCTCCAATTCCTGCCCACATCAGCGCCGTTCACCAAACCCTCCTGTCCACCGAGCTAATGGTTGAGGACGGCAACCCTGTCCGCACGGTGGAACATCTCCTTGCCGCACTGGTGGGCTTAGGCGTCGATAACGCTGTGATTGAAGTGGATGGCCCAGAGTTACCGCTGCTGGACGGCTCTGCCCAAGACTGGGTGAGCGCGATCGCGACGGTTGGGCTCACGGCTCAAGCTGCATCGCGATCGCCCATCATCATTCAGGCTCCCGTTTCCGTCCAAGACGGGGATGCCTTTGTGGTGGCCATGCCCGCCCCTGAAACCCGCTATACCTACGGCATTGACTTTGACTTGCCCGCGATTGGCAACCAATGGCACAGTTGGGCTCCCCAGCGCGATCGCTTTGAGGACGCGATCGCCCCAGCTCGCACCTTTGGCCTTGCCCACCAAATTGAGGCCCTGCGCAGCCAAGGCTTGATTCAAGGCGGCAGCCTCGACAATGCCCTCGTGTGCGATCGCACCGGATGGCTCAATCCCCCCCTGCGCTTTGACAACGAGCCCGCCCGCCACAAACTGCTCGACTTAATTGGCGACCTCAGTTTGCTGGGTAGCCTACCCCAGGGCCACATCATCGCCTACAAAGCCAGCCACGGGCTGCACGTCAAACTCGCCCAAACACTGGCAAACCAATCAATCTCTGGATAGGGTGACCGTCTAGTGGGAGAATTGTAAAGGTTTTTGGGAAAGCCTGATTTCCCAGCTAGAAAGATGCACGTAGAACCGATGACCACAGTCGCGAACGTCAATGCCACGCCGGGCACAACCCATCCTGAAGCTGCGTCTAGTCAGGACGACGCTGCCCCCACCAAAACGACCTTTACGGTCGAAGAGGTGCAAGCACTGTTACCCCATCGTTACCCCTTCGCCCTCGTTGATCGAATCATCGACTACGTGCCTGGAGAAAAGGCCGTCGGCATCAAAAACGTGACCTTTAACGAGCCTCACTTCCAAGGCCACTTCCCCAGCCGCCCGATCATGCCGGGGGTCCTGATTGTTGAGGCAATGGCTCAGGTGGGGGGCGTCGTGCTGACGCAACTCCCAGGGTTTAAGGGCCTGTGCCTGTTCGCAGGCATCGACAAAGTTCGCTTCCGCCGTCCGGTTGTCCCCGGCGACCAGCTTGTGATGACAGTTGAGCTGCTGACCATCAAGCGGCAACGGTTTGGCAAGATGAAGGCACGGGCTGAGGTTGATGGACAATTGGCCTGCGAAGGGGAACTCATGTTTTCCGTTGTGGATTAACCCTACCTACCCCCCCCAAATCTATGTCTGTGCATCCTCCCAACACTCTGGTTTCCGGAGGCAGGTCTTTGAGTACGCTCATCCATCCCACGGCTGTGGTTCACCCTGGGGCGACGCTACATCCCAGCGTCAAGGTTGGCCCCTATGCCGTAATTGGAGAAAAAGTCACCATCGGGCCGGATACCGAAATTGGTGCCCACGTCGTCCTCGACGGCCATACGGAAATTGGATCGGGCAATAAGATTTTCCCGGGTGCTGCGATCGGCATTGAGCCCCAGGATCTCAAGTATGACGGCTCTGTCAGCCTGGTGAAAATTGGTGACAACAACCGGATTCGTGAGTATGTCACCATCAATCGTGCCACCCACGCTGGAGAAATGACGGTGGTGGGAGATAACAACCTCCTCATGGCCTACGTCCACGTTGCGCACAACTGCGTGATTGGCAATCAGGTCATCATTGCCAATGCGGTTGCCCTAGCGGGGCACGTCGAAGTGGAGTCCAACGCGGTGATTGGTGGTGTGCTGGGGGTTCACCAGTTCGTCCACATTGGCCGGTATGCGATGGTGGGGGGCATGAGCCGCATTGATCGCGATGTGCCCCCTTACATGATTGTGGAAGGGAGTCCTTGCCGGGTGCGGGGGCTGAATGTGGTGGGCCTCAAGCGGGCAGGCATCACGACGGTTCACGATGGTCGCTTCTATCGCGAGCTGAAGGAAGCCTATCGGCTGCTCTACCGCACGGGGCAACCCTTGATGGAAACCCTAGAAACCCTGGAAAGCTGGGCCGATAATGATCATGTCCAGCACCTGCGCAACTTTCTCAAACAGTCCTCTGAGTTGCCTAAACGGCGCGGCCCCATGACCGGTCGCCGGGGTACCCAGGCAAGCGGAGGGTAGTCGGTGGCGGAGCGCGATCGCGACGGATTGCAGAATCGACCCCTGCGCATTTTTATCAGCACGGGAGAGGTGTCAGGGGACTTGCAGGGATCCTTGCTTGTCGCTGCCCTCCATCGCGTGGCCCAGACCCAACACCGAGCGATCGAGATCATGGCATTAGGGGGTCGCCGGATGGCTACCGCCGGAGCCACCCTCGTTGGCGATACCACGGGGATCGGCTCTGTCGGCATTGTCGAAGCGTTGCCCTTTGTGTTGCCCACGTTGAAGGTGCAGCGTCAGGCCCATGCCCAATTGAGGGCACACCCGCCGGATGCGGTGGTCTATATCGACTACATGGGACCAAACCTGGCCCTGGGGAAGTATGTGCGGCAACACCTGCCCCAGGTGCCGACGGCCTACTACATTGCGCCACAGCAGTGGGTGTGGGCCTTTAGCCAGCGAGATACAGAGGCGCTGGTGAGCATTTCTGACCAAATGCTCGCGGTCTTTCCCCAAGAGGCGGAGTATTATCGTCAGTTCAGTTCAGCGGTAACGTGGGTCGGCCATCCCTTGGTGGATCGGTTTTCGCCGCCGCCGGATGCGGCTGCCGCGCGATCGCGATTGGGCCTGTCTTTGGCAGCTCGGGTCATCACCCTGTTGCCGGCCTCGCGAAGCCAGGAGATCCGCCATGTGGTGCCGGTGATGTTTGCAGCGGCCCAGCACATTCAAACCCAGCATCCCGACATACAGTTTTTGGTGCCGGTGTCGATGGAGAAGCTGCGTCCGGCGCTGACTGCCGCGATCGTCCGCGCGGGCCTCAAGGCCCAGTTGGTAGACGGCAGCACCCAAGACGCGATCGCCGCCGCCGATGTGGTGATCAATAAATCCGGCACCGTCAACCTCGAAACCGCCCTGATGAATGTGCCCCAGGTCGTGGTCTATCGGCTGAATCCTCTCACCGCGCGGATCGCCTACTACCTCCTCAAGTTTCGGGTGCCCTTTGTGTCTCCGGTCAACCTCGTAGTGGAATCGGAAATTGTACCGGAGTTGATCCAATGGCACGCGACCCCCGCCGCGATCGCCAAGGCGGCCCTCACCCTGCTGACCGACACCAAGGCCCGCGTCAAGATGCAGGCGGGATACGCAACCCTGCGCGATCGCATGGGGAAACCGGGAGTGTGCGATCGCGCTGCCGCCGAAATTCTGCGCCTTGCAATGGGCTCTACCAGCCCGGTATCCTAAAGCCCCACCCCCCTTTCCCAAAGGCAACCGTGCTTCCGCGAGACAGGCGTCACGGTTAACCCCAGACGCAACTGGGCAACATTTCCAGCCGATTCTGCTTCTAAACCGTCTGACAAACCATCTGAATCGTGAATTGATACCCACAGTTATCGGTTCATTCTGTTGAAACGGCCCTGAACTCTCTAAAATTGGATTGCTTTTCGCTGTGGGCTTCGGGCTGCCCTAGCCCTCCCCCATGTCTGCCTAAATTTGCTCGGAGGTGTTCGTGAGTATTCCTGAGTTATTTGCCCGTGGTGGCATTGCCATGTGGCCGCTGCTGGTATTGTCGATACTAGCCCTCGGCACCATCATCGAGCGCATTTGGTTTTGGTCACGCATTCTCACCCGCGAGCGCGAAGTCTCAGGCCGAGTGATCGAAGCCGCCCGTCGTGAATGGTCAGCGGCCACGGACATTGCCCAGCGGGCCAACAAACTGCCAATGGGGCGTTTTTTGTATGCGGCGTTGGCGTTGGAAAGCCCAGAACCCGAAGTGTTTCGCCTTGCCTTGGAAACCGCTGCAAACGAAGAACTCGCCGTCATGCGTCGGGGCGAAAAGGTCTTGGAAGCAGTGATTGCCCTGTCTCCACTGCTGGGGCTACTAGGCACCGTGTTGGGCTTGATCAACTCCCTGGGCTCTATTCAACTCAGTGATTTGGGCAGTGATGCTGCCGCAGGCACCGCCTTGGGAATTGGGGAAGCGCTAATCAGCACCGCCGCTGGGCTGATTATCGCAATCGTCAGCCTGGCTTTTTTCCGTCTCTTTCAGGGATTTGTCTTTGGGCAAGCAAAGGTCTTTCGGCAATCGGGCAGTGAGTTAGAGTTGCTCTACCGCCAGACTTGGGCCATCCAGCGCAACGCCGCCCGGACTCGGGAAAAACCTGTTACCACTCCTCCCACAACGCCATGAAAATTGATTTTCTGGAACCGTCTTCGGAAGAAGTCCGAATTGAAGTTATCCCCTTGGTGGATGTAATTTTTTGCATCCTCACGTTTTTCATCTTGGCAGCGGTCGGGTTGGCGCGGCAGCAGGCGATCGACCTGGATTTGCCCGCAGCAAACACCGGAAATCCGCTGCCGCCTCAAGGGCTGGGTGCTGAGGCACTCCAGCGACAACGGCTCTACGTCAGCGTGGATGCGATCGGTCAGGTTTACCTCGACCAACAGCCCGTCACCCTCGACCTATTGCGAGATGTGGTGGTGCAACACTTGCAAGTGTCGCCCCAAGGGCTGATTGTGCTCTACGCCTCGCGAGATGCTCGCTACGAAGATGTGATTCGGGTGTTGGATGTGCTGCGCGAACAGGGGGGCGATCGCGTGGCATTGGCGACCCTCTCTCCTACTACTGGAGAATCCACCGAAACCAACGACCTCTTTGGGGGTGAGGATCCCTTTGATCTTTCGCCGCTCCCCGGTGAGGTGCCCATCGATCCAGATGGGTTGCCGCCCTTCCCGACGGATCCTCTTTCGCCAGACTCGTCGCCGTTCCCCGCCGGTTCCGAGGAAAATTAGGACGACTCCACCGACAAAACGAGGCCCCCTCAGGGGCTGTCGTAGTGTTGATCATGCCGCGATGCATGGCAAGACAGCCCCAACCCCTGGCAGAGGGGCGTTATCCCTTGAAAAAGCGCCCGACGGAATTCACCAACATTTCTCGGGGAAAGAACCGCGAAGCATTCACCAGCACCTGATTCATTAGGCCTCCCGTCACAACGTTGGACTGTCCGCGAGACAAGGCTTTTAGCGCATCCTCTACGACCGCTTCTGGGGAAGCGTAATTCTGACCGACTTGCTTGGCCATCTCATTGGGGAAGTCGGCCACTTTGAAAAACTCAGTCTCCGTTGGCCCAGGGCAGAGGGCAAGCACCTTAACCCCATCGCCGCTGCACTCGTGCCATAGCGCTTCGCTAAAGCTGAGCACGAAGGCTTTTGTGGCTGCATAGACTGCAAAGTATGGAATCGCCTGAAAGGCGGCTGTGGAGGCAACGTTGATAATGCTGCCCTGTTGGCGAGCTTGCATCCCTGGCAAAAACTGGTAAGTCAAGTCCACCAATGCCATGACGTTGAGCTGAATCATGTCAAGCTGGATTTTGCGATCGCGGGTCGTAAACGCGCCGTGTAGCCCAAACCCAGCATTGTTGATCAGCATATCGATGGTGTGCCCGCGATCGCTTGCGGTAGTAAACACCTGGGTGGCAGCGTCGGGTTCGACTAAATCTTGGACAATGACATCAGCCTTTATCCCATACCGCTGGCTCAGGTCTTGGGCGATCGCGGTGAGCTTGTCCTGCGATCGAGCCACGAGCACCAAATGATTTCCCTCAGCGGCAAGGCGATCGGCAAACACCGCTCCAATGCCCGATGAAGCTCCGGTGATCAATGCGGTTGCCATAATTCTTCCTGCGAAATCTATTGCCATTATGACGAAAGAACAGGGGAGTGGCGGATCCGTCGATGCACCTTCGTGGGCTGCGCCTACTTACGATTAGGGGATTTGACCTACAATAGAAGCGCCTCTGGAGAGGTGGCAGAGTGGTCGAATGCGTCCGACTTGAAATCGGATGTACCGAAAGGTACCGTGGGTTCGAATCCCACCCTCTCCGTATCCGTTTCAAGACTTTCAGCCCTTGGGGAGTATCGCCGAGAGGCAGCAGCGAAGGCCGTGATGGATCGCGAAATCGGCGTTATTGTGTGGAAAATTTAGGTCAGACTTCGTTCTTAACGGCACTAATGCTGACACTGACACCGTAAATCGTGAACCCCATCCAGCCTGTCGCCCCCCTGTGGCCAGACACTCGGTTGAGCAACAGGGGTCAGGAGCAGGCAGGCTGAACGCCGCAATCCTTCCCTGGCCAGAATCAATATCTCTATTCCGCGCGATCGCCCCTAATCTGGCGCATATTCTGGCCCGACTGGCGGCGGAAATTCCTACAAACCGACATTCTTCGGAGCAGGCTGATACACTGAAATTCTCACAACTTTACAAAATAATAGAAGGCGATCGTCTTTCCCCACACTATGCAGCCGACCGATCCGGATAAGTTCACGACCAAAGCCTGGGATGCCATTGTTGAAGCGCAAAACGTCACCCGTCGCTTTAAACACCAGTACATGGAAGTGGAACACGTCCTCATTGCGCTGCTGGAGCAAGAGGAAGGGCTGAGCCACAGCATTCTCAAAAAAGCGACCCTCGACCCCGCCCAGTTGTTGACCGAGCTAGATACCTTTGCCAAGCGACAGGCCCGGGTGCGGGTGGGCACCGATGCCAACATCTACCTGGGCAAGGGGCTTGATCGCCTGCTCGACAATGCCGAAACTGCCCGCCGAACCCTGCAAGACAAATTCATTTCTGTGGAGCACTTGCTGCTCGCCTTCACGGAAGATGAGCGGGTGGGGCGGCGGTTGCTGCGGGGCTTTGAGGTGGGCAGTGGCGAAATGATGGCGGCAATTAAGGCCGTGCGCGGACGCCAAACCGTCACTGACCAAAATCCCGAGTCGCGCTATCAGGCGCTGGAAAAGTTTGGCCGCGACCTGACAGAACAGGCCCGCGAAGGGCGGCTTGACCCGGTGATTGGCCGCGATGAAGAAATTCGGCGGGTGATTCAGGTGCTCTCGCGCCGCACCAAAAATAATCCGGTGTTGATTGGGGATCCGGGGGTGGGCAAAACTGCGATCGCGGAAGGTTTGGCCCAGCGCATCATCAATGGCGACGTGCCCGAATCCCTCAAAGATCGCCAACTGATTTCCCTCGACATTGGCGGGCTGATTGCCGGAGCCAAATATCGCGGCGAATTTGAAGATCGGCTGCGCTCCGTCCTGCGGGAAGTGACCGAATCCGGCGGTCAGGTCGTCCTCTTCATCGATGAACTGCACACCGTGGTGGGGGCGGGGGCAGGCCAGGGCACGATGGATGCGGGCAACCTGCTGAAGCCCATGCTGGCGCGGGGCGAGCTGCGCTGCATTGGGGCCACCACCCTGGATGAGTATCGCAAGCACATCGAAAAGGATGCCGCCCTAGAGCGTCGTTTCCAGCAGGTGTATGTGGATCAGCCCAATGTGGAGGATGCGATCTCCATTCTGCGGGGGCTGAAGGAACGGTACGAAGTTCACCACGGGGTCAAAATTGCTGACTCGGCACTGGTGGCGGCGGCTACGTTGTCCGATCGCTACATCAGCGATCGCTTTTTGCCCGACAAAGCGATCGACCTCGTAGACGAAGCTGCCGCCCGCCTCAAAATGGAAATCACTTCCAAACCGGAGGAATTGGAAAGCATCGATCGCCGTCTAATGCAGCTCGAAATGGAGAAGCTTTCCCTCGAAAGCGAGGACGCTTCATCTGGGGTTGCCTACCGCACCGCCCAAGAGCGACTGGCCCGCATTCAGCAAGAAATTGCCGACCTCTCCGACAAGCAACAGCAGCTCAGCGGTCAGTGGCAAACCGAAAAGCAAATCCTAGAAGCGATCAACCAGCTCAAGGAAGCAGAAGACCACCTGCGGGTACAGATCGAGCAGGCCGAGCGCGCCTATGACCTCAACAAGGCCGCCCAGTTGAAATATGGCAAGCTCGAAGCAGTGCAGCGCGATCGCGAAGCCCAAGAAGCTCAGCTCCTCGAAATTCAAGAAAAGGGCGAAACCCTCCTGCGCGAACAGGTCACCGAAGCCGACATCGCCGAAATCGTCGCCAAATGGACGGGCATCCCCGTCAATCGGCTGATGGAATCCGAGCGCCAAAAACTGCTCCGCCTCGAAGGGCACCTCCACGATCGCGTCATTGGTCAAGAAGAAGCCGTCGCTGCTGTCGCCGCCGCCATTCGCCGCGCCCGCGCCGGAATGAATGACCCCGGTCGGCCCCTCGGCTCCTTCCTGTTCATGGGGCCAACCGGGGTCGGTAAAACAGAACTCGCCCGCGCCCTAGCCGAATTCCTCTTCGACACCGAAGACGCCCTCATCCGCATCGACATGTCGGAATATATGGAGAAACACGCCGTCTCGCGGCTGGTGGGTGCCCCCCCTGGCTATGTTGGCTATGAAGAAGGGGGGCAGCTTTCGGAGGCCGTGCGCCGTCACCCCTATTCCGTGGTGCTGCTAGACGAAGTCGAAAAAGCCCACCCTGACGTGTTTAACATTCTGCTGCAAGTGCTGGACGATGGCCGCATTACCGACTCCCAGGGGCATACGGTGGACTTCCGCAATACCATTGTCGTCATGACCAGCAACATCGGCAGCGAACACATCCTGGATGTCGCTGGGGACGATGGCCGCTACGAAGACATGCGCAAGCGCGTCCTCAAGGCACTGCAAGCCCACTTCCGGCCCGAGTTTCTCAACCGTGTGGATGACTTGATCCTGTTCCATGCCCTCAGCAAGGCCGAACTCCGTAACATTGTGGCGATTCAACTGCGCCGCATCGAGAAGCGCCTGGCCGATCAAAAAATCACGCTCACTGTCTCCGCTGCGGCGATGGACTACATTGCCCAGGTTGGCTATGACCCCACCTATGGGGCGCGCCCTCTCAAACGCGCCATTCAAAAGGAACTGGAAAACCCCATCGCGACCAAAATTCTGGAGGAGACCATTGCGGCGGGCTGTGCGGTACAGATCGACGTGGCGGACGGTCATCTCACCTTTGTCACCACTCCTCTACCCGAAAATCTCCTCCAGCCGAATTTGGCCTCCGCAACCCGCTAGACGAACGTGACGCGATCGCGCCAGGGTTGGTAATGCTTCACGATGGGGCTTGCAATTCGTCAGACTGGAGATAAGACGCAGTTCGATAAGGATTTGTCAGCATGGTGACGGAAAAGCTTGCGGCATTGCGATCGCTCTTTGCGGAAATGGATCGGGCGCTAGTGGCCTACTCGGGCGGCATTGATAGCACGCTGGTGGCCAAGGTGGCGTGGGATGTGTTGGGCGATCGCGCGTTAGCGGTTACGGCAGAGTCGCCCTCGCTGATGCCCGAAGATCTTGAAGATGCCAAGGTGCAGGCGGCGGAAATTGGCATTCCCCACGAGATTGTGATCACCCACGAACTCGACAACCCCAACTACGCCAGCAACCCGATCAACCGCTGCTACTTTTGCAAGAGCGAACTGCACGACACCCTAAAACCGCTGGCCCGCGATCGCGGCTATCCCTACGTGGTGGATGGGGTGAATGCCGATGATTTGGGCGACTATCGCCCCGGTATTCAAGCAGCGAAGGAACGGGGCGCGCGATCGCCTCTGGCCGAGGTTGGCATCTCGAAGCTAGAAGTGCGAGAAATCTCCAAGCGGCTGGGCCTGCCTTGGTGGGATAAACCCTCCCAGCCTTGCCTGAGTTCCCGCTTTCCCTACGGCGAAACCATCACCCCCAAAAAGCTGCGTCGCGTTGCCCAGGGCGAGCGCTATCTGCGCAATCTGGGCTATCGCACCTTGCGAGTGCGATCGGCGGGCGACACCGCCCGCATTGAACTCCCGGCAGAGGAGATCCCTCGCTTTGTGCAAGCGACGGACTTACCCGCCCTCGTGGCGGCATTTCAAGCCGCAGGGTTTCTCTACGTCACGCTGGATCTCGAAGGATTCCGCAGCGGCAAGCTCAACCAAGTGCTGACGGCGGCTACGCCCATCTCCTAAGCCCAACACTCACTGAACCTGCCCTGGGGCGCGATCGCCCTGCCGTTAATCATGCCAAAACTGCCCCCCAAAGACTACATTCAGGCCGTCAAATTTCCTTCCACGGTGACGCTGGCCCCCATTGGGGTCGTGCACTCGCCCTATACCGAGCGCCACGGCACCCCGCGCCAGGCCCAATTGCGCGACGTACCGCCCGACTATCAACCCGCGATCGCCCGAATCGAACTCTTTCGCGATCGCATCCCCCCCATCGCCCTCAAAGACCTCGATGGTTTTGAGCGCATCTGGGTAATCGCGTGGCTACACCTCAACGAAAACTGGAACCCCACCGTCCTGCCGCCCCGTGGTCCCAAGGTGCGGCGCGGCACCCTTGCCACCCGTGCCCCCCATCGCCCCAACCCCATTGGCCTCAGTGCTCCGCGCCTGCGCGCCATCGATGGGCTTACCCTGTATGTCGAAGGGATTGACCTGCTTGACCAAACCCCCGTGCTCGACATCAAGCCCTATGTCACCTATTGCGACGCCTTCCCCACTGCGAAGTGCGGCTACGTGGATGACCTCGACGCCCAGGGTACACAGGAGGTCGATATTTTTGGCGTCCACCGCCCCCCTGTCCCCACTGAGCCCACGTGAGCCGCGCCCCTGCCATCGCTCCACACCGCTTTGCTGCCAGCGAAGACAATGCGGGAATGGAAATCTCCTTACCCGCGATACCGTTTTAACGATGCCGTTTTGACTATGAGGCGAGGGCGATCGCGTGTTGACGAATGGCCTGAAGGTTTTGGGCCAAGTCGCGGCGTAGATGGCGCTCAATCAGCACCGTAGGGATGGCGCGGGGTGGGCACACCGTCAGCTCATACACTAAGCGCGTTTCCGCCTGATCAGCGTTGTCCGTCGGTTCCAGCGTCCAACACCCCTCAAAGGATTTGAAGTCGCCCTCAACCATTGAAAAGCCCAGGCGATGGGGGAACTGCTCTACCATGTCGAGCACCACCCGCGCACAAAACTGAATATTGAGGAAGCACTGGGCTCCAATTTGCTCCAGTCGCGTCCCAGTGGGGGTGGCTTCGAGGCGGCGGCTCAGGGTGAGGTTGGGAATAAAGCTTGAAAGGTTATCGTAGTCGGTCAATACCTGCCAGAGATGCTCGACCGAGCAAGGCACCGCGATCGCAGCACAAATGCGTCGGGCTCGGCCAGCCAGCTTTTCGGTGGTGATTTCCAGAGACGCCTCTGGCGCACCCTCCACAACGGGCGCAGCCATTGATGCGTCGGCGGTGTCGCTTGCGTTAGCCTGAGAGGCGTCGGTCATAGGAGTGCCGAGATTGCCCTGCTGTTGTTATTGAACCCAAAATATCGCCAAGAATCAAATCCTGACGCTGATTATACTGGGTAGGCGATAGCTCAAGGCTACTCCCCTAAAGCCGATTTGGTTTCCGTAAAATCGCCAGATTTTTTATTGGTCGTCGTTGTCTGTACCGCCATGCCCAACTCCTCCACTGATGTCGCATCCCTTCAGGTCATTGGCACCGTAAAAGGCCCGGGCGAAACCGGCAATGAATACCTCTTTATTACCGCAGACAACCGTCAGGTCAAAATTGGCGAGTTTGTTGCCTATGAAGCGATCGCGGCCCAGGGCGAACCGCTGAGGATTTTGGGCAAGATTAGCGATCGTCGATTGATTGATCACCTCCCCGATCGCATCTTTGCAGATACTGAAATCAACCCTGAAGCGATCGCGGCCCTCGTCGGCTTTGTCTACCCCAACCCCGAGATCTATGAAGTATCGGTGACGGTCATCGGCCACTTTCATCCGGCCCTAGGGTTCATCAATCCACGCATTACTCCCGACCCAGGGGCAAAGGTCTACCGGGTAGACGACGCCACCCTGGTGCAGGTCGTGAACAAAAAACAGCGGGGCGAAGTGGGCTCTGCCCATGTGGGGTCGCTGCTGCTGCGGCCTGGTGGGGCGGTGCCCGTTAGCCTAGATGTGAAGGAGCTGGTGAGCACCCACATGGCAATTTTGGCGGGGACGGGCTCCGGCAAGTCCTATACCGCTGGCGTGCTCATCGAGGAATTGCTGCGCCCCTACAACCGCGCGGCAGTGCTGGTGTTTGACCCCCACGGCGAATACGGCACCCTTGGCGATATGCGCGGCCACCCGGCTTTCCAGGGGGAAGATGGCTACACACCGGAGGTGCGCGTACTGCCCCCAGAGGATATTCGCATTCGCATGTCGTCCTTGGATTATTACGATGTGGTGTCACTGTTGCCGGATATGAGCGATCGCCAGCAAGCCATTCTCAGCAAAGGATTCACTATCCTCAAGCGCCACCGCAAAGGCGACTATCGCTGGGATGTGAACGATCTGATTAGCGCGGTGCGAGAGGCCGACACCAGCGTTGATGAAGAGGGCACCGAAAAGCTGGGGAGTTCTGCCCCAGCCCTGGAGTGGAAGCTCGAAAAACTCTCCCATTCGCCCTACTTTGACCGCATGGAACACCTCGCCCCCAAGGATTTATTTGAGCCGGGGCGCGTCACCATTTTGCAAATGAGCGAGATCAGCCAAGAGGAACAGCAGGTGATCTGCGCGGCGGTGCTACGCCAGAGTTACCACGCCCGCCTAAACACGGTCAAGGAAAAGGTCGATGCTAACGACGAAACCTATTTACCCTATCCTGTCTTTATTTTGATCGAGGAAGCGCACCGCTTTGCTCCCGGTCACGAGCCGTCACGCTGCAAGCAGATTTTGCGCACGATCCTCAGCGAGGGGCGCAAGTTTGGCATGGGGGTGGGGCTGATTACCCAGCGACCGGGCAAGCTCGATTCCGATGTGTTGTCCCAGTGCATGAGCCAGTTTTTAATGCGCATTGTGAACCCCGTTGATCAGGAAAGCCTGAAGTATGGGGTTGAGGCCGCCGGGCGAGATCTCCTCAAGGAACTGCCCGCCCTCACCAAGGGGCAGGTGATTATCTCGGGGGCCTGTGTGAATACCCCAGTGTTGTGCCAGGTGCGCCAACGCTTGACCCAGCACGGGGGCGAAACTCTGAATGCGCCCCAAGATTGGCAAAACTATTTTCAAGGGCATCGCCGCCGCGATCGCGCGATCGCGTCTGCCCCCCTCGCCAGTGCGCCCCCCGCCCACACCGTCGGCGGTATCAGCATCGACTAATGGCAGACGCATCTCGGCTTTTAACGCGACTCAGCGAAAGGGTGTTTGTGGATCCCAGCGATCGCGCGGCCTTTGTGGATGCGCTGCAACATCCCCAGCCTGAACCTCCGGCAGTGCTGTGGCTGCGCGATCGCCCCGCCGAGTTGCCGTGGGCGGCGCTGCCTTCCTTGCCTTGGCAGCCGCCCTTTGTGGATCGTCTCGCGCCAGGCACCCGCCCCGGCCAGCATCCGCTCCATGAGGCGGGGCACTTTTACTGCCTAGATTTTTCCTCTGTGGTGGCGAGTTCAGTGATGGGGGCGATCGCCCCCGCGCCCCAAGTGGTCATCGACCTCTGTGCTGCACCAGGCGGCAAAAGCCTCTTTAGCTGGGCCGCTTTTCAGCCCTCGGTGCTGCTCTGTAATGAGGTCGTTCGCAAGCGGGTGAAGATTCTCATCGCTAATCTGAAGCGGTGTGGTGTGACGACTGCGCGGGTGATGAACCTCGACCCCGCCGCGATCGCCGAACCCCTTGCCCACAGCGCCGATCTCGTCATCGTAGACGCCCCATGCAGCGGTCAATCCCTCCTCGCTAAGGGCCAAAAGGTGCCGGGCTGTTTTCATCCCGTCACCCTCAGCCGCAATGCCAAGCGTCAAAAGCGCATTTTGGCGAATGCCGCCGCCCTTGTCCGCCCTGGAGGATACCTGGCCTACATGACTTGCACCTACGCCCCAGAGGAAAACGAGCAGGTAGGCAGTTGGTTTCTGAAACAGTTTCCTGAGTTTGAGGCCGTTGAGGTGGCTCACCTTGCAACCCTGCAATCGCCCCTGGCTGACTGGCCCTGCTATCGTCTGTGGCCCCACATGGGGCTTGGGGCGGGTTCCTTCACGGCCCTCTTTCGCTGCGAACCGATATCCCCCGCGCAGGATCTGGTAGCGGCACCCTTCCCCCACGACTTTGTTCAGCAATACAGCTTTGAGATTTACGCCTGAGTTAGGTCAAAAGCTAAACTGCTGACCCCGATGATCGGTTTTATCCCGGATAAAACGCGATCGCGGCCTGCCTTCCATCCAACAAAAACGTCCTCCTTAGGAGAGATGTTGAGTGGGTTTTGCTGTTTCCTTTAAGTTTCTTTATTGATGTCAATTCTTGTTTTGAAATCAAGTCTCAAATGACAACGATTTATCTCGCGATCGCGCCGCCCCTGACATCACATTGACACCTTGAAAAGAACTCGCTTACACTACTTACACTACAGAGGATTGAATAAGTCAGCCTAGTCGAGTGATGTTTTGTAACGCACCATTGCTGCTATAGAGCATTGCAAGAGCGGGGGAACCAGTAAAGGGGCGTAT
>JACYME010000224.1 GCA_015272155.1 Leptolyngbyaceae cyanobacterium T60_A2020_046 | reverse complement strand
AAAAATTAGGGCAGACTTCTCACCTCACTGTCATACGAATGTCATTTTTCGGGTCTAGCGTGGGAAGTGGGCAGCCCCCTGTCGTGTTGAGCAAAGGCCGAAGAATGCCGAGCATCCCGTGCTGCATTCGCCTATTCGTCAGTGGTTTTTGTTGCAAACCTGCTGATTTTGAAGTCTGCTTGAAAGTCTGACGTAAAAAACTTCGGCACTGGTTCGTTAAAGTAGGGGAGCTTTAAAGCTTCTGGAATTGAGCAATTCGGGCATCGCAATGGGGCGAGCCGTGAAACTCATTGCCATTGCCGGGGTGGTCTTCGCACCCAACCCCCAGTGAGGGCGCACCCAGTTATAGATCAGGCGTTGAACATCTAAGCTCCGCTGCAACCCGGCAGTCGTCTTGGTATGGAGGTTTTGTCGTCTACGGTATGCACTACACCGTCGCCTGATAGCTGCGTTTTGAGTCTCGTGATGATTGGCACGTCCCTCAGCGGTCGGACTAATCGCGGCGAAGGGATGTTCCGCCTTGAGCCAGACGACCCGACGCTGGCCTTGAGAGCCGTTAATCTTGATCGCCACTTCAAGACCTTCGCGCCACCCGTTGTGGAAGGGATAGGTCCTGACCAGTCCTCGTTCCGGTAAATACTCACTGGCCAGAGGCCATAAGGCTTTCCCAGAGTGCCTTTCGCCGTCCGTGAACCAACGGATAGCGGTAGCTCCCTACGCCCCCTGCCATGCGGACTCAGTCCCTTGGCTCAACAAACCTGAGTTCGGGATAAGTCGTCAATTACGCAAGCCCGATCCGTTGCCAGAGGATTTCCCCTCCTCGGAGGGGCCAGGGGTGGGTTTGCCGCCGGGTTTCACCCACCTCGTCCTGCGGACGCCCCTCCCCAGGAGGGGAAAATACGGGCCAATGGCTTAACCCGAACTGACGTTAAACAAGGTCTCATCCTTTAACCCCCTTTAACCCCGCCTGCGCCGTCACCCAATAGCGGCTTCCTCGCGTCAAAAAGGTCAACGTCCATCCACGACTCTCACTGGGGGGAGGTTCTCGCCCACGCGAGTGTAAAGCTCATTGCCTTCGAGCGTGATCTCGCTGCCCTCAGGCGCGCGGGGAGACCAATGCTCACCCTGACGGGCTAACCGCTCTTCCCATCGCAAAATCGTGGCATGGGACTTGTTGTACGTGCGTCTTGTCGCTTGAACCTCCCTCCCTTCGCTGCGATCGCATTGTTGAGCAACGCCGCGATCGCGTCATTCATTTAGGGCTGACATTCAGAACTTAAACCGCGATGGTGGCGGGAATTTGAATGCCGCTGAGGATCTGATCTTTTTGCGCCATAAACAGCAGCAGATCGACCACGCGGTTTGAGTAGCCCCACTCGTTGTCATACCAGGCGACAACCTTAAAGAAGTTGGCATTGAGTTCCATGCCGGCCCCGGCGTCGAAGGTGCTGGAGTGGGGATCGGTGGTGAAATCCGTCGAGACGACCGCTTCGTTGGTGTAGCCCAGAATGCCCTTCATGGGGCCATTGGCGGCGGCTTGCATGGCCTCACAAATGGCCTGGTAAGAGGTCGCCTGCTCCGTGCGGAAGGTGAGGTCAACCACCGATACGTCGGGCGTGGGCACCCGGAGCGCCATCCCTGTGAGCCTGCCCTTCAATTCTGGCAACACCAGACTGACGGCCTTGGCGGCTCCTGTTGCAGCGGGGATGATGTTTTGCCCTGCGCCGCGCCCGCCGCGCATGTCTTTTTTGCTGGGGCCGTCAACGGTGGGCTGGGTGGCGGTGGCGGCATGGACGGTGGTCATCAGTCCTTCTGCGAGGCCAAAGGTATCGTGGATGACCTTGGCGACGGGGGCGAGGCAGTTGGTGGTACAGCTTGCGTTGGAGACGATCGCATCTTTTGTGGGATCAAAGGTTTCGTGGTTGACGCCAATTAACAGGGTTGCCACGCGATCGGGATCCTTCGTAGGGGCAGAGATGACGACGCGCTTGGCCCCGGCCTGCAGGTGGAGTTTTGCGCCTTCTTCGGTGGTAAATAGTCCCGTTGCCTCAACCACATAGTCAGCACCCAGGGTTTCCCAAGGCAACTCTGCCGGATTGCGAATCGCAAAACAGGGCACGAAGCGACCATCGACGATGATGCCGTCTTCTCGGGCTTCGACGGTGCCCCGGTAGCGACCGTGGGTGGAATCGTATTTCAACAAATAGGCCAGATTTTCGGGCGGCACTAGGTCATTGATGCCCACAAATTCGATGTTGGGGTTTTTGACAGCGGCGCGGAACACGAGGCGACCGATGCGGCCAAAGCCGTTGATGCCCACTTTGAGGGTTGCCATAGCAGGAGCCTCCTTCATGGATGGAACAAGTTGTGTGTGCTGCATGGTTCATGCAGCTTCCATGTAAGGCGATCGCGCTGGCTTCCTGTGGATTCCTTGTCTTTCTTTCAGAGTTGGGCACGCTACACATTACGGGATGTAAAGCCTTTTTCTGAGCACTGCGACAGGAATTTAGTAAGGGATCGGCTGTATTCTCCGATGGAGTCTAGTGATATGGGAAATTCGGAGCCATGGATGACGAAAACCTATCCCCTGCGTCGGGGGGCGGCAGAACGGGTGGAACTGAGTTACGACAAGGGCTTTAAAAACATTGTGCTGCGCTTGGGTGGACAAGAACTCGCGACCTATCCTAATAAATCAGCGCTGAAGGATCCCCAAACTTTTTCACTAGAGGATGGTTCAACGCTTCAGATTCGGTTTAAGCGCGGGTTAGACTTGCGGCTTAACGGCCACGCTTTACCGGGTTCGACCCACGACGCGATGAACTATCTGCGCAATGCTTATGGGGCGGCCTACGCGATCGCGATCCTCAACATCCTGCTCGGCCTGATTGTACTGGTGGCTGCCCCTTCATTTTTGGAGGGGTTCAGTCCCATTGGCCTATTGATTGCAGGGGTAATTTATGGCGCTTTGGGATACTTCATCCAGCGCCAGTCGATGATTGTGCTGGCAGTGGCAACCGTGTTCTACTGCTTGGATACCGTCTAATTTTTTGTGGATGCAGGGGCAGGGCGGGCCGTCGGGCGCTGCGATCGGCATTCGAGTGGCCATTTTGGTCGGGCTTTTTCAGGGCTTTGGGGCGTTGCGATCGCTCAAACAAGAGCGCCAAGCCACCGCCCCGCCAAGCCCCGAGGTTGCCTAGCCCGATGATCCAGAGACGCGGGGCAGACATCCTGAGTGAGTCAAAATCGTGACCAAAATGGAAGCAGCCCCGCGTCTCAACCGTGACTGTTATGACGCTGTTTGACCACTACCGCAACGCCCAAATCGAAGCCGAAGCGCCCCTCGCCGCGCGGATGCGACCGCGCACCTTGGATGAATTCATCGGCCAGGATGCGGTGGTGGGGCCGGGGCGCTTGCTGCGGCGCGCCATCCAGGCGGATCAGCTTTCCTCGCTGATTTTCTATGGCCCGCCTGGGACAGGCAAAACGACTCTGGCGCAGATCATCGCCAACACGACCAGCGCCCACTTCATCGCGATAAATGCGGTGCTCGCTGGGGTCAAGGAAATTCGCGACGCGATCGCCCAAGCCCAAGACCTGCGCGGCCAGTTTGGGCGACGCACCATCCTGTTTGTGGACGAGGTGCATCGGTTCAACAAAGCTCAGCAGGATGCGCTGTTGCCTTGGGTGGAAAACGGCACCGTGATTTTGATTGGGGCGACGACGGAAAATCCTTTTTTTGAGGTGAATCAGGCGCTGGTGAGTCGATCGCGGGTGTTTCAGCTCAAGTCTTTGGAGCAGGCGGACTTGTTCCGCGTGGTGGCGCAAGCGCTGGCGGATCCGGTGCGGGGCTATGGCGATCGCGCCGTGCGGATCGATGACGCCGCGATCGCCCACCTCGTCAATGTTGCCAATGGAGACGCCCGCGCCCTGCTCAATGCCTTGGAACTGGCCGTTGAGACGACCCCAGCGGATGAATCCGGCGACATTCATGTGACGCTGGCAGTGGCGGAAGAATCCATCCAGCGGCGGGCGGTGCTCTATGACAAAGAAGGCGATGCCCACTTCGACACCATCAGCGCCTTTATCAAAAGCGTGCGCGGCTCTGACCCCGATGCGGCGCTCTATTGGCTGGCGCGAATGGTGTATGCGGGCGAGGATCCGCGCTATCTCTTTCGGCGGCTGGTGATTTTGGCGAGCGAAGATGTGGGCTTGGCCGACCCACATGCGGTGACGGTGGTGACTAGTTGCGCCGCCGCCTTTGATCGGGTGGGGATGCCGGAGGGCCGATATCCCCTGGCGCAGGCGACGCTGTATCTGGCGATCGCGCCCAAATCGAACAGTACGATGGCCTTCTTTGATGCCCTGGCGACGGTGGAAAAGGAGCAGCAGCGCGATGTGCCGAATCCTTTGCGGGACCCCACCCGCGACAAGCACGGCCTTGGCCACGGGCAGGGATACCTCTATCCCCACTCCTACCGAGAGCACTGGGTAGCCCAGCAGTATTTGCCTGCGGGGTTGCAGGGGCAGGTATTTTATCAACCATCGGCTCAGGGATACGAGGCGGCGATTCAGACGCAGGTTGCCCGACGGCGCGAGGCCCAACTGGCGGCACTGGTGGAAGGGGATGGAGCCACGCCCGAAGCGCTGACCTATAGCCCAGCCGACCCGGCTCGCGATCGCTGGCTCCAGCGCACCCTCAGCCAAACGGGGGAACGCTTGGGGCAGCTTCGCGATCGCCTGTTTGCGGAGATATCGCCTCAGCGCCACCACATTGTGCTGGATTTGAACGCCCGCAGCGGTCTGCTGATTTGGGAAGCGGTGCGCCGTGTGCCCGAGGGGGGCGTCTATGGCCGGGTGGAGTCGGCGCAGGATTTAGCGGCCCTAACCGAACAAGCCGCGCGCCTGCCAGAACTCCAGCGCCCGCTTTTGATGCAGGCGACGTTGGAAACCTTGCCCGAGGTTTTGTCGCGGGTGGCTCCGGGGGTGACGTTTGACGGCATTCTGGGGCGGAATGTGTTTTCTGCGATCGCGCCTAGCCCAGCCCGTATCGCCGCGATCGCCGCCCAGCTTGCGCCCGGCGGTCGGTTGGCCCTGGCTGAAACCGTGCCTCGCGACACCCAGCGCATTTCGGCGTTGCTTCCGTCGGGGGCGATTGCGCCAGAAATCCGCGATCGCTGGGCAATAGCCGAAGACGCGCTGTATACCGATACTGCTGATCCGCGCTTTGCCTGGTCGCCAGAAGCGTTGGCGGCGGAGATCCAGGCATTGGGCTTATCCGTCACGTGGAGTCAAGCAGGGGTCGAAGGTGAACTGCTAATCACGAAGGCGCTGTGCGATCGCTGGTTTGATCCCCAAAATCCAGACAGTTATCGATCTCGGCTGGCGACGATGTTATCCAGCTCGGAGTTAAGCGCGATCGAGCAGCAGGTGCGCCGCGCGCTGCAAAATCAAACCGTGCCGTGGCGATCGCGTCAGCTTTTCTTAACCCTCCACGCGCCGCCGAGCACTGGATAACGCCAGAATATGGCGCACAACGGGGTTCTAGGCGCCGTTGAACTTGAGGATGAATGCGTCGAAAGCCCTCACCCTAGTCCTCTCTCAACGGTAGAGGGAACCGGATATTTCCAACCCTTCTTTTTGGAGAAAAGGGTTGGAATGCAGGGATTCACCTCGCCGATCAGCAGCGCTAGAGGTTATGAATTTGCGAATATCATGGCCGCAATTCCGCATGGCGAAAGCAGTCGAGGGTGTGATCATTCACCATGCCGATCGCCTGCATCAAGGCATAGCAAATGATGGAACCGACAAATTTAAAGCCCCGCTGCTTTAGATCTTTGCTCAATTGATCCAAAAGCAGAGTTTTGGCTGGAATCTCTGCTAAGGTCGGCCACTGGTTTTGGATTGGCGTGCCGTCCACGAATTGCCAGAGGTAGGCATCAAAACTGCCAACGGTGTCTTGAACGGTTAAAAAGGCTTGGGCGTTTTGAGGGTGGCGGCTCCGATCTTGAGGCAATTTCGCACAATGCCCGCATCGGCTCTGAGGGCGTGGTGTTTTGCTTCGTCATAGTGGGACGCGATCGCAGGCTGAAACTGATCAAATGCCCGCCGAAAATTTTCCCGTTTGCGCGGAATAGTAAACCAGCTCAGGCCCGCTTGAAATCCTTCGAGAACCAAGAACTCGAATAGGGCGTTGTCATCGTGGAGGGGAATGCCCCATTCGCGATCGTGATAGGCCATTTCGAGGGAATCATCCTGAACCTAGACACAGCGGCACACCATCCCTTTGATCTCCACTGAGCTAACAATATATAAACGCTCAAAATTAATGCTCAAAATTCGCTTAGACGCTTGTGCTCGCGGGGACGGGCGCAGGTTCGTAGAGGTATTCGAACCAGTTGCCATCAAGATCTTTGCCGTAGAAGGAGGCGGTGCCGTCGCGATGCTCGTGCATTTCGGTGACGTAGACGCCCGAGGCTTTCAGGCGATCGTAGGCGGCTTCGACTTCCGCGCGATCGTGGAAGATAAAGCCAAAGTGCGGGCCGGCCTGGGCATAGCTGGGGCTCAAGAGGGCTAGGCCATCTTCCCCCGCTTTCAGGTAGGCCCAGTCTGCATCTTGCCAAGCCACCTCCATGCCCAGGGTTTTGTAAAACTCAACGGCTTTGGGAATGTCCTGGACGCAAATGGCGACATGGCCGAGGCGGGTGGGTTTCATGGCTTAAGAAAAGCAAGTCGTAATCTCTATCCGTATTGTAAGACAGCTATCTTGGGGCTGGTCGCGATCGCGATGGGCCGAGATCTGGCGCGCTGATGCCAGGGTTTGACGAAGGTGCTGACGTGCTGACATGAGGGACAGATCCCATGCTCTTTAGCCTGACAAACCTGCCCTACTGGATCTTTTTGGGAGCAGGGGTGGCGCTGTTTGCGGTAGTTATCTTCTCTGGGGGCGGAGACGAAGACTTAGAGGTCGATGGTGACCTTGACATCGATGCAGATCTGGATGTGGATATGGACGTGGATGCTGACGTGGATGTAGACCCAGACATCCAGATCGATGCTCCCTTTGGGGATGGCGATGCTTGGGAGGGGCTGAGTCCGTTGCAGGTGTTGGCGTGGTTTGGGGTGGGTCGCACGCCGCTGCTGCTGCTGTTGGCGATGGATTTGACCCTGTGGGGTTTTGTGGGGTGGGTGCTCAATGTCACCCTGGGGGATGTGCTCGATCGCCCGCCCATTGGTTTCCTCGCGATCGGGGTGTTTCTGGGCTCGTTGGCCTTTGCGCTGTTTGTTGGGAGCTTGCTATCGCGTCCTATTGGGCGCATTTTTGCTGCCTTTGGCGAAGATGCCAGTAGCGATCGCCTCGTCGGCTGTCTGGGCACCGTCACCTCGGCCTTCATTCCCCTAGAGGAGTCGGGCAAGATTGGTCAGGTGGATGTGAAGGATGCAGCGGCCAATCTGGTGACCATCAGCGCCAAGCTGCCAAATTGGGCCACGATTACCCTACGGCGCGGGGCCAAGGTACTGGTGATTGAACGCCAAAACGGCCATTATTTGGTGATTGCCCAAGACAGCATTGACCAAGACCGCTGGCTAGAGGGCGATCGCTAACTGCCCCGTCGCCCCCATGCTTTAGTTCTCCCATTTGCTAGCGATCACTACAGTTTGGTGGGGGTTATCCCTGGATCTGGGCATAGTGCGCCTGGAGATCCGCGATCGCAAACAGCGCATCAAAGGTGAGCCCTTTTTCGGCGTAGAATTCGGCACCGCCCTGCTGGCGATCAACCAACGCCAAAATGTGGGTCACCTCATAGCCCGCCATGCGGAGTCGTTCCACCGCTTTCCATGCCGATTGCCCCGTTGTGACCACATCCTCCAGCACCACCACAGGGCTCCCCTCGGGCAGGGTTGGCCCTTCGATGTAGGCACGGGTGCCGTGACCTTTGGCTTCTTTACGGACGATGAGTGGGGTGATGCGCTGCCCCGTGTAGGCCGCAACCACGCTGACGGCGGTCACCATCGGGTCTGCACCGAGGGTGAGCCCGGCGATCGCGGTGGTTTTTTCTGGGAGGCGTTCTAACAACAATCGACCAACTAGCACCGCTCCATCGGGGTGTAACGTCACCTGTTTGCCGTTGATGTAATAGGTGCTTTTTTGGCCAGAGGATAAGACAAAATCTCCTTCTTGATAGGCAGCCTGACAAAACAAATCCAGCAGGCGATCGCGCAGCGCCGCAGTTGGCAGTTTGATCAGTTCTAAAATCGAAGCATCTTGGGGAGAATTCATGGCAAAAAGCTCAAAAAAAGGAGTATTTTTCAGAAGTTTGCGCTATAAATGACGAGCAAACTCCCAGCTTTGGCGGGATCAAGACCCCGTCGCGGACTCAAGTTTACGACTCTCGCTAGCCGTTTGAGCGGCCAACGTGGGAATGCTACGCTCAACGCCCGACTGATTGATGGATTGAGGAGTACATGGTTATGACGACCCCGGTTATCCGCTGTTTAAGTGCAGTTGCCGTAACGGCTTCGCTCCTGTCGGCAGGGGCAGTTTTTGCCCAAGACACCACGCGCGAGTTTGAAAATGCGCCGCGCACGCAAACGGGTGATATTCCCGATGCGATGAACGAAATTTTCTTTGGGAATTCTGGCCCTCATTTCAACAATCGCACCCTCTGGCGTCAGGCGAATGGCATCCTGGGCTTTGGTGGCTTAGATTCAGCCGGGTTCCGGGAGCGCGAAATCACCTGGGATGCGAACGCGATTAACCGCGCCGCAGACTATTTGCTGACCCAGCAGGCCACGAGTAGCCCCGTCATTCGCGTGCCGGATTTGGTGAATCCGTACAACACCTCGATTCAGTTTTTGCCCTCTTCCCAAGGCAGCAGCCGAGTGTCTGGTAGCGAATTCATTTTTGAGCGTCTGCCCATGCAGTAACGTTCCATCGCTGGGGGGTTGAGCCTGACCCGTTGATGGACAAGTTCGACAGGAGAGCCCGCTGCTGATCGTCAAAGGGATACGATCGCGGTGAGCTTTTTCAGTTGATCTGTTCGCACGAGCTGCTCGCAAACTTCAAGATCCAGGGTGCAGGAGTTGAACCTGCCTAAGGCGAATTATGAGTTCGCTGCCTAATCCGCTCGGCCAACCCTGGTGTTGAATCGAGTCAATTCTATCGAACAAAACTGGCGTCCCGTCAATGGCAATCGGCGCGATCGCACCGGGGCTGATCATTTCCGGGCCAGAGCCAGTATCATGAATGCACGATTTTCACCGATGAACCCTTTGTCCTTGCAACAGTTGATCAACCATGCGTATTAATCCGGCGGTTGCTTTCACCACAATTTTGTTGGCGCTGATGGTGGGTGCAGGGGTGATGAGTGCGTCGTGGGGGTATGCCTTGGGCCGCAAGGCGCTGATGGGGGTGCGCCAGCCCGACTCGCGCCCGGCAAGCAGCGCAGCGGCGAACCGGTCGACAGCCGTGGGCCAGGGCGCAATTTTGCGAGATGAGCAAGAGATTATTAACACGGTGCAGTCGCGGATTTCGGGCGGGGTGGTGCCGTCTGACCCGCAGCCTACGGGCAACTAGGGTTCCTGTCAGGACGTGTTCGGAGTCGGTATCTCCTGGTGCCGAATTAGCTGGGTAGGGCGGGGCGATCGCGCGGTTTCGCCACCGGCATGCGGTTTGCCCAAGCAGGGCCGCTTTCACAGGAGATACGCAGCTTGGTAGACTAGCTCAACACTTGGGTCATTTGGTCTTGCCGATGGGCGCTCTGCTTCCTAGTCTTCGCGATCGTGTCGCCGCTTTGGTGTGTGGCGGTATGGATTGGGGTGGGTGGACGACTGATCGGTTCACCCTTGCAGACGGGGCTGTGCTGCACTGAGATATGCTTGCCCAGACGGAGTTTCCGCCGCCTTTTGTGATTGGAGAGCTGACCGGAGCAGACATTGCCATTCGGCTGTTGGCCGTGCTGGTGCTGATCTGCATCAATGCGTTCTTTGTGGCGGCTGAGTTTTCGATTGTCTCGGTGCGGCGATCGCGCATCAATCAACTGGCCGCCGCTGGCGATATTCAAGCCAGGACGGTGCAAAGCTTTCAGCGCAGCCTCGATCGTCTGCTCTCGACCACGCAAATCGGCATTACCCTGTCGAGTTTAGCCCTGGGGTGGATTGGGGAAGATACGATCGCCCTAGTGTTGATCTACCATCTAGGGCGATCGCCGCTGCCCGTTGCGGTCACAAATCTCATCGCCCATTCCCTGGCGATTCCCTTTGCTTTTCTGCTGATTGCCTATCTGCAAATTGTGCTCGGCGAACTGTGTCCCAAGGCCGTTGCCATGCTCTATCCCGAGCAGATTGCCCGCTTTCTTGGCCCACCGAGCCTCACCATTGCCCGCCTGTTCATGCCCTTTGTCTGGCTGCTCAACCAGTCTACCCGGCTGCTGCTGCGCCTCGTGGGCATTCAATATACCGGGAGCCAAAGCTGGTATAGCCGCGTCACCCCCGAGGAATTGCAGCTCATGATTCGCACGTCAGCAGAGTCGCCCGGCTTGGAAGAAGACGCCCGCGAACTGCTGAATAACGTGTTTGAGTTTCGGGATGTGACGGCAGGAGAGGTGATGGTGCCGCGAACCCAGATCACTGCACTGCCCAAAACGGCAACGCTGCAAGCGTTTTTAGAGGCTGTTCTGGAAACGGGGTATTCCCGCTTTCCGGTGATTGATGAGTCGTTGGACGATGTGGCGGGCATTGTGTCGCTGAAGGACTTGGTGGAGCCCCTTGCTAATCAGTCCATCACTCCCGACAGCACCATTGAGAACTGGTTGCGGCCCGCGCGGTTTGTACCGGAATATACGCAACTCCATCGGCTCTTGCAAATCATGCAGCGATCGGGTAAGTCGATGGTGATGGTGGTGGACGAGTTTGGCGGGACGGCGGGGTTGGTGACGCTGGAGGATGTGACTGCTGAGATCATCGGCGATGGGCCAGAAACGGAGGACGACACCGAGGTTTGGGTGCGAATGCTGGATGAGCAGTCGTATCACATCAAGGCGCAGACCCATATCGAAGAGGTGAATGAACTGCTAAACGTGGAACTGCCCCTGGAGGAGGATTATCAAACCCTAGCGGGCTTTTTGATTCATCAACTGCAAACGATTCCGGCTGTGGGGGATAGGGTGCGCTATGGCGGGGTGGAGTGGACGGTGACGGCGGTGGATGGCCCGCGCGTTCTGGAGGTGCAGGCGACGCGGCTGACGAGTTTGCGATAGGCCCGCGATCGCGGTGCTCTGCCTCTGTCCCGATTAATGGGGCAGAAACGAGGATGATGATTCGCGATCGCGGGACACCGACCCCTCACGGGAGCAGGGTTACAGCGTTTCCTTGCTTGGTGGGGTGCGCTTCATCCCCGGATGTCATATGAAGTCCTGCTCAATCACCCGCAATAACGATGCCAACTCTGTAAAGGTTCCAGGAATTCCATTTATGGTTAAGCAACCGGACTTGATATCAGTGGTTACGGGGCTGTTTTTGCACCTCACTGGCTTCAAAAACGCTGTAGAAAGGTCGCACCGCTCTCCAAACCATCACGCCTCGGCCTATAGGGGCTCGTCTTCGCTTTGTACCGCCCGCACAATGCGCGACAGCTCGCTCTTTTCATCCACCGAAATGCGGGTTGGCGAACCGCTGATGATGCGCTCCAGGTTGCGGAAGGAGTCCTTGATATCGGGGCCATCATCGGTGATAGTGTACTCCCGAATCCCTTTGTCGTGCCAAGATCCGCGCATCTTAAACACGTTAATCGCGCGGGACATTTCGCCCCGCACCTCAACGTATTGCAGCATCAAAATCGTGTCGGTGATGGTGGAAATGTGCGACTCCGTGATGGAGTGCAGCCCCATGAACTGCTCCGTCGTATTGGTGAAGAAGCCCGTGATCTCCTCCTGCTTGGCATAGCCCGTCACCCCAATCACAAACTGGCGGAAGGAGGTATTACTGACGCCGCGATCGAGGGCAGACAGCGAATCGATCGCAATGCGCGAAGGCTTGAACTGCGAAATCTCCGACTTGATGATTTGCAGGTGATCCTCAAGGCCCGCCGATTCGGGATAGGCGCAGAGAATTTTGAGCAACCCCCGCTGTTCCAAATCCTCGAAGTCAATCCCCCAGGATGTGGCGTTGCGCAGGAGCTGAGCACGGGATTCTTCATAGGCAAACAGCATCGCTCGCTCGCCGCTGCGACAGCCTGTTTCCAAAAACTTGCTGACCAGTAGCGTTTTGCCCGTACCCGTCGCCCCCGTTGCCAGGATGATCGAGTCGCGGAAAAAGCCGCCGCCGCACATTTTATCCAAAGTCTCGACTCCGGAAGAGACGCGCACGTTGGACGATCGCTGGGTCAGACGCATCGCCCCCAATGGGAAGATGCTAATCCCCTCGTTCGTAATCGTGAAGGGATATTCGCCTTTCATGTGGGTGGTGCCGCGCAGCTTGAGAATTTCGACAGTGCGGCGGCGGCGCTCCCCTTCTAGGACGTTGCGCAAAATCACCACATTGTCCGACACAAATTCTTCCACCCCATACCGCGCGACGGGGCCATACTCGTCTACCCGTTCCGTGGTCATGAGGGTGGTGACGCCCATTTGCTTGAGGCGGGCCGCTAGGCGAAAGATTTCGCGCCGCACCACCGAAGCTGCGTCGTATTGCTGAAAGACCGCCGTCACCGAGTCGATGGAGACGCGCTGGGCCTTGTACTTGCGAATGGCGTACTGAATGCGCTCGATCAGGGCAGAGAGATCGAAGCTGCCCACGACTTCCTGACCTTCGGGATCGGGGGAGGCGTCGAGAATGAAGAGCTTGCCAGCATCGACGAGCTCTTGCAAATCCCACCCAAAGCTCAGGGCGTTTTTCACAATGTCGTCGGGGGATTCTTCAAAGGTGACAAGAATGCCCGGCTCATCAAAGTGAACGATGCCGTGATAGAGAAACTGCACCGCGAGCAATGTTTTCCCTGTCCCTGAAGTGCCGCTGACGAGGGTGGTACGACCGACGGGAAGCCCCCCGTGGCTGATGTCGTCAAACCCTTCAATTAAGGTGCGGATTTTTGCAACTCCAGAGGCGTTAATTATGGAGTAATAATCGCTTTGCGCGGGTTGAGTCATAATAGTCTCAAAATGATTTTTCCGTGACTAGGAAAGCCTTAAAACGCGATGGTTAAGGGTACAACTTAAACGGGACGATCGCGGATATCGCAATTAAGTTTCGCCACAGTTTTCTATCATCGGATGTCCGTGGATCAGCTGTAAAGCTCATCTTCTCTGAGTTCTTCGTAGAGCAGGTCAAGGCCGATCAGCACCCGTTCGCGATCGGAGAGATCGCCAATAATTTTCCGCACTGGGGGCGGCAAAATCTTGGATAGGGTTGGCGTTGCCAAAATTTTGTCCTCTTCTGCAAGCTGGGGATTTTTCAGCACGTCAATGACCTTCAGCGCGTAGACCCCTTGGAACTCCTGCTCCAAGATTTGATTGAGGGTCTTCAGTGCTCGCACTGAATTTGGGGTATTGCCCGCGACATATAGCTTGAGAATATACGTCTTTTTCAGTCCGCTCATAGGGTCAACACACGGGGATGGGGAGAATCTGGGGAGCAGAGACGGCAGCCGTGTAGTAGCTTACCGCAGGCGTGTCTCTGTTGGCTGTCTGGAGGATGAGGGCAGGGGCATCGCGCCGAGGGCGACCCTCACAAGGTGAGATTTCAGGAGGGCGGGGCAACATTGCCTTAACAGGCGGGTGGGTGGGTACTAAAATGCTACTCGAAGGGAAAGGGGCTGACGGTGTTGGGCGATCGCGATTGATCCCCGTTTGGAATCAGTAATCTAGGTGATGAGGCCAGGGATCACGGCATTTAGTATCGTTATTCACGTGGGATCGATCGCCGATACATCTCGCAGAGGTGCGCGATGACATCGATCAGCGTCAGTCGATAATCCAGCAAGATTTCTTCACTGCGGCCCTCCAGTTTTAACTGTTTTGAAAAGTTATCCATCAGCTCCATGTGAATCTCGACGATCTGCGACACCGAGACATCGGCAAAAAACGCCAGGTTAACGAAGGTGTCGATCCGTTGGTTGATGTCAGAGGTCTTGGCGAAATAGGCCAGGGTAATGGCGCGGTAGTCATTGCGGAGTTTGTCCATGACCTCGCGCTGCTCTGGCGGAGCCAGATTGCGCAAGAAGTTGTGGGGGTTCCGTTTGTAGTAGACGCCTAGGTATCCCAGTCGTTCGCGCAGCTTCTCGGTGAGGCGCTGCTGCTGGAGGCTCAGCAGAAAATGGCGCGTATCCTCAAGGGCTGTCAGCTCTGAGGCAGTCGGAAGTTGGTTGTGGGGCAGTTTTAAAAAGTGATCGATGGCTTGATGGATATACCGCTCAAGCTGGGGAACTTCGGTTTGTTCTAGGGAAACGAGGGCGTTGTGATAGTAGGTGGCGATCGCTGCCGGGGCGTCTTTGCCCTGCGCCGCCGCCAACTCCTGCGCCTCCGCCAAAGTGGTTGGCGTGGTCAGCACGATGGCGGGCAGCAGAATATCTTTCCGCTGCAAGCTTTGCAACAAACTGTAGGAAACGGCGGAGGCTTCGAGCAGCAGGCAATCAATGCGGTGGCGATTTTGCCCGACCCATTGCAAAAAGTCGGCTTCGGACGTGCCGTAATAGACCTGGTAGCTTTGGCCGTCGAGGGCCTGCCTGAGAGGCCGTTGCAGCGTGCCCGAAGGAATATAGCTACCCACCAAAAGTTGAGAATGCAAGGCTAGCGTCTCGCGTGTCGTACAGCGTTATTGAGTCAGACTCCGCCGCGCCTACTGTAAAGCCGCGCAAACGAATGAGAACAACGACAAACAAATAAAAATTTTCTTGAATCAATTGTTAGTTTACGGGGTTCCGGGAAATAATCTGCCCGCCATAATAAAGGCAAATGATCAGGGATCTGATTTGAGGGATCTCCAGGTTGGGGGATCCTTGAGTTGCTGCCTGATCTTATTGTGGCGCTGATTGCCTAACCCAGGGTGAGATGATGGGGCGAACTTAATCCTTTCCTGCGATCGCGATGGCGGCGGTTCTGGGCCTTGGCTCAGGGGTGTTAGGAATGGGGGGTGCGCTCACAGGCGTCTGTTGTAACACCGGTGTGTGGACGGTTTGACCGATGGCCATGGCATCTCTCCTCCACTTTATTGATAGCAGCCCAAGCGGTCGCCTGAGTGATTCGCCAGAGCACTGGCTGGAGCATTGCCTGGCGACGGCGGCCCATGGGGTGGTGATGGTCGATCAGGCCGATCGCCCGCTGGGGCTTTTGCCGCTGTACCAAATCGTTGCGGTGGTGGGGCAGGCTCGCTGCCTCAGTATTTTGTATCGCCAAGGCACGACGCAACCCGACAGCGTTGAGGTGGGTGGGGCTGCTGGGGCCGTTGTTCATTTACTGGAGTCGGTGGCGCTGCTGCCGATGACCGTGCCCACCGCGATCGCGGTGCAGCGAGTTGCCGCTGCGCCAGAGGTGACGTGGGTGTTGGTGGATGCCCAGCATCGCTATGTCGGTCGGGTGGATGTCCCCAAGTTGTTGGCGATCGCGATCGCCACCGAGTCTTCAGCTCAGCCCACCCCAGATGATCCCCCGTCTGAGGCTGAGGCCAAGGTTACCCCTGATCCCCTGGCCGAACTGGGTGAATTCAGCACGCTGCGATCGCCCAGTTCCCTCCCCTCTGCCCTGCTCACCTACCTGGGGCACGAACTCAAAACCCCCCTGACCTCCCTGTTGGGCCTTTCTAGCCTGCTGGCCACCCAGCGCCTTGGCGACCTCAACGAGCGCCAAGCCCATTATGTTGAGCTGATCCAGCAGCACACGCGGCGACTCACGGGGCTCGTGAATACCGTGCTCGATCTCGGGCGGGTCGAAGCTGGAACCCTGCAACTGCTGCCCCAAAGCGTCGATATTTCATCCCTTTGTTGGGAGGCCTATCACCAAGTCGCGGCCAAACTGGGTAATCCCCAGCGGCTGCATCCCTCGATTTTGAATGCCATTCCCCAGCTTCCTGAAGTTAGCTTAGTGGCTGATCCCCTCCGTCTGGGACAAATGCTGGCCTATCTGATGCGTGTGGCGTGGCGATCGTCCACGGAGATCGGGCGATTTCCCCTCACGGTTGAGGTATGGGATGGGTGGGCAGCCTTTTTGCCCGTCCTTACCCCAGACGACGATCCAGGGGCATCGCCATCCCGGGTGTCAGCCGAAACCACCTGGGGCTTTGTAGGCATTGAGGTGGGCTGCTGGCTAGAACTCCTGCTGACCCGCCGTTTAGCCCAACTCCATGGGGGAGATTTGGTGCAAGTCTTAACCGCCAGCGATCGCGTGATGCCTGCCCTCCTCTTGCCCTTGGTGCCCTGCTGTAAAGGCAAAGGGATGGTATTGCTGTTGAGCCAGAGTCGCGCCCCGCTGGCTGCGCTGCATCAGCAGCTTGCCCCAATGGATTATCACCTGCTGGTAACAGCGGATCTCCACGAAGCTCAGGTTACCATCGCCCACCTTGCCCCCACAGCGGTTCTTGTCTATGTCGAACATCCCAGCCAGGCTGCTTGGTTGGGCGCGCTGCGGCAGTCCTTCCACGGGGGTGATCGCGCTCTAATTGCGCTGGTGCCACCCCAGCGGTCAACGCCATTAGACATCACCGCTGCCGATTATCAAGTGCTGTGGCCTTCCAATCAGTTGAGCCAAATTCTGGCGGAGCCTTCCCAGCCTCCCGTCGCCCCGGCTGGCCGCCTCACGGTGTTGTACCTCAAAGCACCAACCCTAGAGCCCGACACCGCTCCCGAAGTCTTGCCCCATCATCTTCAAAACTGTGGCTGTCGGGTGCTGGAGGTCGATGATCTCGACCAGGCCAATCTGTTGAAGCGGGTGTGGCGGCCCGATGTAGCGATTTTAGATCCTGCGATCGCAACCCCCAGCCACTACCTTCACGCCCTGAGCCAGCTCCCCGACCTCACCGAGCTTCCCATCGTCACCCTCACGGCTGCCGCCACCCAAACCGCGCATCAATTTCCCCAACTTACGGTATTTCCCTGCCTCGTCGGCGATTGCACCTGGGAGCAGGATGCCGAAATTACGCAAATGTCCGCATGGCTCATTCAGGTGCTCCAAGTAGCCGCCGCCCATCGGCGGCGCAGGTGAGCCTTTCCCCGTCGCCCCGTTGCCCTGTCACCCCTCACCCCAGTGACAACACGGCGGCCAAAAAGTCATTCCGCAGGGGTTCAAGGGCGCGATCGAGGGCTGGCCAATAGACCACATTGGGAAACAGCGCATTGACTAGATAAGTTGTCGCGATATTTTCGGGCAGCACGCCATAGTCGCGGGGCAGCGGGCCATCCACATGGCGGCTAATCACCCCAAAGGCGAGGCGTTCATTCCGCCGGGGCCAACTGGGAGCACGATTTTGGAGCCAGTCCTGGAAGGATGTGGACACGGCTTGGGTGGCCTCCAGCGCCTCTAGGATGGGGGCAGGGGGCGTGGCCCAGTCTTCCGTATTCAAAATCCAAGCTTGGGCCAGCCATTCCCGGCGGTGTTCTGGGGTTTGCCAGGCTTGTAGGGTCAGCCTCAGGGCCGGGTCGGCAATGGCGGCAAGCTGTGCTTCTGGAATCTGGCCCTGATCGATCGCGGCGATCGCGGGGCCAAACTCAAGGCCCGCATCTTGCCAGTCAGATTGGGCGGCGGCCAGATCTCCACGCCACCAGCGCAGGCTACCCCGCACCTGATAAAAATGGGGATGCAGACTGACCAAATCGTCTGGGGCAGAGGCTTCTAGCCCACTGGTCAAAATTGCATCAACGGTGTCGTAGACGGGCGTTGCCAGATCTTGCAGCGGCGGCTGTCGCCAAACCGGACTCGTTAACAGTACGGGGTGCCGCAAACCCTCTAGGGCAAAGGCATCCTTCGCGAGGTTGACTTCGCCAAGGCGCAGCAGATGCAACCCGATCGCCCAAAACACGCCCTGTTTTGCGGGCACACGCTGCGCAGCTTGGGCAAAGGGCACCAGTGCCGCTTGGGGATCTGTTTCGCCCACCAGCCAACCCAGGCTCGACAGGCCAAATTCTGTGGGCGGTGCCTGGGTCATTGCCGTTTCAAACCAGGCGATGGCCTGCGATCGCAGATCAGGATCCGCATCCGGGGACTGGCGGCTGAGTTCTCCCAGGTTCCAGCCCAGTTGATAGGCGTAGTAGGGCTCCCACGGCGCGAGGCGATGGGCGGCAGAGAGGCGCGTCACAAAGGACTCCACCTGATTGGCCGCGATCGCGGCAAACCCTGATCGGGATAGCGCCCAAGCCCGACCGATTGGCAGCCACCACAGCCCCGTCGCCACCA
>JACYME010000050.1 GCA_015272155.1 Leptolyngbyaceae cyanobacterium T60_A2020_046 | reverse complement strand
CCGGACTGACTTGAAAAAGGGCAGCCGTTTCCTCGACTGAATGCCCTTGCTCTACTCGGGCGACTACTCGCTCACGCAGATCTAAGCTGTAAGCCATTGTTTCTCATTCTTATCTAGAACTACTATATAAGCTTGATGGCGACGCCTATCGCTTGCAAATCGGTGAACCCTTTTGGATGCCGGAGGTGGGTCTAGGTATCGGGCGCTATTTGGCGCTGATCGGTGGCCTGCCCCAAGAGATTCTCACTTGGTACGATGCCTAGGGCGATCGCCATCTCAGGGCCGAAGAACAGGAACGGCAAGCCAAGGAGAGACTGGAGGCCTATCTGCGATCTCAGGGGATGGATCCTGACAATTTACCCAGTTAGCGGATGAATCCCGCCATCGGAGGCGAATTCAGGGATTCCACCGAATATTGAAGAATTTGCGGGTCTATCGCAGACACCCCGGAAAAACGGGAATACTCCGAAATAAGAAATCAGGAGTCAAAGTTGGGGCACTACCATCGATCGCCACGTTATAGGTTGACGTGCTTAGTTCAGGCTCTTGGTGCACGCATGAAGCTTTCTTCCCTGTTTCGGAAGACTCTCTTAGGCCAGACCTTGCTCTTTGGCTTGGTTGTGGGCAGTCTATCGTTGACCTCTGCCTATAGCCTGCGCTGGTATTTAGCAGGGGAATATGCCAGTCGCGGCAGCGCGATCGCCCGCAGCGTCTCGGGCGCTAGCGCCTATCTTTTGCAAGATAATTCCCCAGAGCTGTTGCAGCGCCTCCTGGCTGAATTTGCCCAGCTTCAGGGCATCGCCTACATTTTCATTGTGCGGCCCGATGGCGAGATGATTGCCCACACCTTTGGGGACAGCATTCCTCCGGAGTTTTTGCCCGGACAGTTCAACCCTGGTCAACGCCGGACCATGCAAGAGCGCGATCGCAACCTGCGCCGATTCACCCACTCCCCCAACTTTGAAGATAACGGGGGAGAAATCACCATTCGCTATCGCCACATTGAGCAGATTGGGTATGTGATTGACATTTCACTTCCGCTGCAAGACAACACTTTAGGATATGTACACGTTGGGCTTGATCAGGTTCGCATGATCAACCAAATTCGAGAAGCAGCCTCACTACAACTTTGGGTGATGCTGGTGCTCTTTATGCTCAGCGTCTTTAGCACTTATCTTTTAGTCGGGCGAATTTCGCGCCCCCTAAACCAGCTCACAGAGTATGCCAAACGCTTGGCAAAACGCGACTTTTCTTCCCCGGTTGAGTTCAAAAAAGGAACGGACGAGGTCGGCTTACTGGCTTCTACTATGGAAAGCATGGCGTCTGATATCCAAGGGTTTATTGCTCAACTTGAAAACGCTCTGACGGAGCTTAAAAACACGCAGGCTAAGCTCATTCAAAATGAAAAAATGTCTAGCTTGGGGCAATTGGTGGCGGGGGTTGCCCACGAAATCAATAACCCAGTCAGTTTTATTGCTTGTAATATTGACTATGTCGAAACCTATGCTCAACAGTTGATGAGTTTGGTTGCCCAGCATCAGTTAGATGATGATATGGCAGCAGTGGAAGATGGGGAGGAATCCTCCACCGCGATCGCGCCATCGATCACGCCAATTTATGACGAAATTGACCTCGACTTTGTCATGTCCGATTTCCCAAAAGTGCTGAACTCGATGCGCTTAGGCACCGATCGCATTCGCGCCATTGTCAAATCTCTCCGCACCTTCTCGCGGCTCGATGAATCAGACTTTAAGGCGATCGACATCCACGAAGGGATCGACAGCACGCTGATGATTTTGAGTAGCCAACTCCGGGGCACTGGCAACCATGCAGAAATTAGCGTAGTGAAGCAGTATGGCGAAACAGAGGCTGTGGAGTGCTACGCGGGGCAACTGAATCAGGTGTTTATGAACATCCTAAGTAATGCGATCGACGCCCTGCGATTGCAAAATAAAAACACGTTGCCAAACCCCAAAATCACCATCATTACCCAGCAATGTGTGGGGTTTGTGCAAATCAAAATTCACGACAATGGCCCTGGCATTCCGCCAGCGGTGCAATCGCGTCTGTTTGATCCCTTCTTTACCACCAAGCCCATTGGTCAAGGCACCGGCTTAGGGCTATCGATTAGCTACCAAATTGTGGTACAGCGTCACCACGGTCAGCTCTATTGCCATTCCACACCCGAGCACGGCACCACCTTTACCGTCGAAATTCCACTGGAGCAAACAAAGGCGGTGCGATCGCCCCATTCCCCCGCCACACCCCAAACAACCGTCGTGTAAGGCACGAGGCGAGCAGACCTGATAGTTCCCTCAGTTTGGGCAGCACAGTCGGAGCAGAGCAGGCACAGCGTAGCGGCGATAACATCAGTCTGTACACGCTAAGTATGTAGGCTCAATTGTCTTGTAGACGGGTTGCGACTTGGCTCAACCTTCAAACCCTTCTCAGATAAAGAGTCCCGCTGATTGAGCGGAGTCAAAATCAGCGATGGGTGTGACATTTGATTAGTCCTGCCTACTTACTGCGATCGCGGGCAAAAGGATCCTTAATGCAGCCCCCTCATCCTCACGACCTCAGGGTCAATGATTTTGCCTTTCGCAAAGGACAACGGTATGACACGGTCATCATTAACCTTGAACAGCAACGACCGATCGCGATGCCCAATGACAGAAAAGCCACAACTTTAACCGATGGGTCAAAAGACTATCTCAAGATTCAACTCGTGCCCCGCGTTGGTGTAGCTGCTCAGAATGGGCATCGCCCTCAGAGTGCTCTCACTGGATGTATTTGGGTGCGGTGATGGCACGGATGTACCTGCATCTTCCATCTGGCGCTAATCCTGCAACGTCAATGTTTTCCATTGTCAGTGCCCAGGCTGGGCGCGATCGGGCTTTCGATGGATAGATCGCCCGCCTCCCAAATCAACCCCAGCACCACCCATCAGGTCATTTAGGATGGGGGTGACTGTCGGCCTCTACCACCATCTGACCCATTAAAGGATGGTCAGGTAGGTATCGACTGAGGTTTCTGGCAATACTTTCAGGGTTTGATTTTGCAGACTCAATTCAATGCCCAGTGCTTCTAGCGAAATCACCCCTAACAGAGCATTCTCGCCGCCAGGGAGTGCTAAACACTCAAAGTTGCCTTCTCGTCCCAGTAGGGATAAATGGGCATCTTGAAAAATGCAGGCTTTGCTCAATCCGGTGGCGATCGCAACGTCTACTTCCCGTAGGAGATCCAACCCTAGCTGAGCGATCGCATTCCTAATGTAAGGAACTGTAGATCGCAGAGCACTCACAAAACAGCGTTCGCCTCGGTTCTACGAGGCGAACCAACCGTAACCGCTGCAAAATTATGAATCGAAATGGTGACACTGGGAAAAGCGATCGCCCTACACTACCCTATTGTCCCCTACGCCCACATCAGTTTAAAACCGCTTAAAACCGCGACCTTGGCCCTGAATTCTCGCGCAGCCCAAGCACACTCAACCCTCGGACTCGCCTGCTCTGAGCTATCAATAGCAAGCGACTCTGGAGCATACCCTGGCCACCAATGTCCTTGACGAGCAAACCTAGCCATCCGAGCGCTTACTGCGGGAGTACAAAGCCCAGCAGCATATGGAGCAGCTTCCTCAAATCACCTAGCCTCCATGGGGGCTTTTGAAAGAACGCAGCAAAATCATTTGCCTCATGGGCTTTCCGGTCTGCCAGTAGTATCTTCTTAATCAATGTCAGCTCGGGTTAATTAACCCCTGTCAACCTGCGGAATGTCGGTGCAGACGGGTAAGGAAGCTTCCGCCACGGGGCATTCGCGATGTTAGAAACCCCTTGCCCCATATGGAAACTCGGGAAACTCAGTTTAGATTCCGAGTTTCCCGAGCCTGTTTATTCAGTTGCATCTGTCATCGCGTCCAGGCCGTCAGTGTAGCGAGATTCTGATCCGGCGTTGACGGCTGGAAATCTTGACAGTTTAATCACCAAACGGACAGCGCTTAAGCGCTTAAGCGTGCCGTTGAGCACGGTTGTAAATTTTCAGTTCCGTAAGGGTGACAATCCCATCACCATTGAGGTCGGCCTCAAGGTCATTAAGGTGAGTTTGTCCAGCATTGGCAACTGGGGAAAAGGCCAAAGTCGCCATGATTAGGGTTAATCCGGAGAGTAGATAGCGTTTCATTGTATTGCTCCTTCAACGCTGACACAGGAGGCGGTAAAATCATTAGGAATTCAACCTGCTCCCGATATTCCTAATCATGGGTTTTGAGTCTGGGTTGAGCCTGAATGTAGTCTGAGATACATTCTAGAGATTTATAAGAATCGGATTAGGAGGCGTTGCGGAGGTTGCACGGTAGCAGAAGGGCAGCCTAAACCCTGCTGATATAGGAGAAATGCCATTGATCGAGATTCGGCCCAACAAGACAGGCTGTGATGCGTATAAACTGGGGCTCCTATGAGAGCATAGGGAGTGGTGTGCGAGTGGCCTAGGGCTATCGCATCGCCCCTTGTTTTGATTTTTGTTTTGAACACTCCTATGTCTTGCTCTCACAAGGTTAAGATTCATCATCGTCAGCGCAATACCCATTACAGCGTTGAGGTGCCTGAAGATCGCTACATTCTGCACACGGCGGAAAACCAGGGAGCCGATTTGCCCTTTGCCTGCCGCAATGGAGCCTGTACGACCTGCGCTGTGCGGGTGATTTCTGGAGATCTGACCCAGCCCGAAGCGATGGGGCTGTCGCCCGATTTGCGCGATCGCGGCTATGCGCTGCTGTGCGTCAGCTATGCCCGCTCCGACCTTGAGGTAGAAACCCAAGACGAAGATGAGGTGTACGAACTCCAGTTTGGGCAATATTTCGGCAAGGGGAAGGTGCGCTTTGGGCTACCGCTCGACGACGACTAACGCCACTGGGCCTGCCCCGTCAAATTTCAGGGGGCAACAATGGGCACAGCATCTTCTTCAAACTGGGCGCGACGTGGGGGATACGCGCTGGTAACCCTCGGGATTGTGGTATTGATCGCGATCGCCGCCGCATTGGCTACTCCCGAAACCCCCAGTTATCCGGTTGTCATTCAGCGCGCCCAAAGCGGTCAATCCATCACGCTGACCCAGAATCTCTCCGCCACGCTGCCTACTCGGGACGTGCGACTGGCACATATTGCGGTTCCTGACTTTGACCAAAAGCCCTGGGGCAGTGCTGCCCAACGGTATCTTGATGCGCTGTGGCTAGCGCATACCCGTAAAAACCAGTCCGCAGCCCGGATTGAACCGACCCAAGACACGCTGGACCATTACAGCCGCGCCTGGGGCAATCTTTACCTCAAGGTTAAGGGAGGAAAGGAACTCTGGGCTAATGAGGAGATGCTGAGATCGGGCTACGCCTACCTAGAGCCGGGGCCAGGGTTATCGCAACGCCAGCGCGATCGCCTGATTTATGCCCAAGAAGCTGCGCGGCTCCTGGGGCTCGGCATTTGGGATCCACGCAATCCTCTCCGCGAAACCGCCGCCGCCTTTCGTCAGGGCAGCCGCAACGATACCATAGGGACGCCCGACCCCACCCTAGAAACCGAATGACTGTCCCAACTTCGACTGATCTCCAGCGCTACCTCGACATCGCCACCGAGGCCGCCCTTGCGGGGGGTGCGATGCTCCAGCGCTACTGGGGCAAGCTGGAGTCGATTGTGGAAAAAGGCCGCCCCGGCGATTTGGTCACCGAAGCCGACAAAGCTTCAGAAGCAGCGGTATTGGCCGTGATTCGTCGTCATCTGCCCGATCAGGCCGTCTTGGCCGAAGAGTCGGGCCAGGTCATCGCCCAGGGCGAAACGGATTCGCTGCTATGGGCGATCGACCCGCTGGATGGCACCACCAACTACGCTCACCAATACCCGTTCTCAGCGGTTTCTGTGGGGCTATTAGCCGATGGTGAGCCCGTCGTCGGTGTCGTGTACGACGCCATCCACAACGACTTGTTTCGGGCTGCGAAGGGACTGGGTGCAACCCACAACCGCCAGCCCATGCAGGTGTCGCAAACCGCTCGCCTCGCGGATAGCCTGCTGGTTACGGGGTTTGCCTACGATCGCCGCGAAACCCCCGACAACAACTATGCTGAGTTTTGCCATCTCACCCATCTGACCCAAGGGGTGCGGCGGGGCGGTTCAGCCTCGATGGATCTGGCCTATGTGGCCTGCGGACGCCTCGACGGCTATTGGGAGCGTGGCCTGTCGCCGTGGGATTTAGCCGCTGGGGTTGTCCTCGTCACCGAAGCTGGGGGACAAGTCACCGCCTATGATCAAGGGCCTTTCGATATCTTTTCGGGACGGATCTTAGCCACAAACGGCGTAATCCACGCCACCCTGAGCCACGTCCTTCAACAGATCAAGCCCTTCAGGGATTTTGAGGCGATCGCGCTGACCGAAGCCACAACCCCGTAAAGAGGCAATAATGTTCACAGGCAACCTCAGAGAAGCCCAAAGACCTCGATAAACTGAACTCACGTCACCATTGCATCAGCCTTGGCAACGCCGCAAACGCCATCACTTCGGACGATTAGGGGAGAGACAAGACAGTCATGAATATTGAGCAAGGGCTGTTTCAATTCGACTTTGTGGACTATCACGCGATTTTGGGCGTTCCCCTAGAAGCTGATCCGAAACAGATACGTAAGCGCTACCTCAAAATTGCCCGCCGCCTTCATCCCGACAGCATGGCCGCCGCTAGCGATCGCGAAAAACAGCAGGCCAGCGAACTGCTCTCCAAAATGGTGAACCCCGCCTACGAAAAGCTCACCCAGGAAAAGGAGTCCGCCGAGATCAAGCTCGTGCTACGTCTGCGCGGGCAGCAGCTCAGCCGCCAGCGCCATACCCTCACGGTCGAAACCGCCTCCGCCAAGCAACTGCTCGACACCAACAACCCCCTGCTGTACAGCAACAGCCTGAATGCCCTGGCCGAAATCCAGTACGACCAGCTCGATCGCGTCCTAGAAATCATCGGCCAGATTAGCGAGCTCAACTTGGCCTATCTGGTGACCACCGCCGCTGCCCCGGCGGGCGCTGCGGCCCCCGCCCCTGCCCCCGCAGCAACACCAGCCTCCCCCGGCAGCACTCCGGTAGCCAAGGCCGCGCCACCGCCGCCCCCTTCCCCCCGGCAACAGCGGGCCTCTATTCTAGAGAGTTATATGAAACGGGCCCGCGAGTTTGAGCAGAAGAAAGATTTCTCCAGGGCCATCTTGGAACTGCGGGAAGCGGTGCAGGCGCACACCAACAGCGCAGAATGCCATGGCTATCTGGCGAGTCTGTATCTCCAAGCGGGGCAGCCGACGATGGCTCGCATCCATGTCAAACGCGCCTTGGATATTGACCCCGACAATGCAATGGCGAAAACCTTGCAGCCCAAAATCAACAAGACCGGGCGACCAGCGGGACAACAAACCCAAGCGTCTGCCAAGTCGCGGGGCGGCCTCTTTGGACTCTTTGGTGGAAAGCAAAAGTAAATGGCCTATCAACCTCCCTCCGGCGCACGGGATCTTTTACCGCTGGATGTGGCGCAAAAGTATTGGATTGAAGCTCGCCTAGAGCACATTTTTCAACAGTGGGGCTACCACCGCATCATTACCTCCACGGTCGAAAGCCTCGATACGCTGATGGCGGGGGGCGCGATCGACCAAGCTACGGTGATCGAGCTTCAGGGTACGGGGCAGACCCGGCTGGGCCTGCGTCCAGAGCTGACAGCCTCGATCGCGCGGGCTGCGGTCACGCGCATGGATCAGGTCGGCTATCCACAACGGCTGTATTACACCGCCAATGTGTTTCGCCGGGCAGCCCAGGCCAGCCAAGGAGAACAGCAGGAATACTATCAAGCTGGGGTTGAGCTGTTGGGGTCTGACAGTGCGCTGTCGGACGCGGAGATATTGCTGCTGTTGAATGATGCGGTGCGTCACCTGAATTTGACAGATTTTCAGGTGGTGCTGGGCAATGCGGGCCTGACGCGATCGCTCCTTGCGCCGTTTCCAGAACCGCTGCGGTCCCAAGTGCGGGATGCGATCGCCCGGCTGGATCGCATCACCCTCGAAACCCTTGACCTTAGTGAGGCGCTGCGGCAGCGAGCCCTGACTCTGCTGGATCTGCGTGGCACCCCGGCGGACGTACTGCAAACCGTCAGCCAGCTTGATCTCGAGATCGAACAACGGGCGATCGTCAATCGACTCAAATCCTTGGTTGAGCTTTTGTCGGGGGGCGAGTCACCCCTGCCCTTGGTGCTTGATCTCAGCCTGATTCAATCCTTCGACTACTACACAGGGGTGGTGTTTGAGGTCGTTGCCAATACGCCCCAAGGTCGCCAAGTGGTGGGCAAAGGCGGGCGCTATGATCACCTGCTGGGCGTGTTTCATCCCCAGGGTCAAAGCTATCCCGGCATCGGGTTTATGTTGAGTGTCGAAGGGCTGCATCAAGCGCTGTTGCCCAGTGGTTATCTGCCCCAAGATACGCCTGCGAGTGATTGGCTGGTGGTGCCCCGCAACGATCGCGCTGCCGCTGCGGCCTTTGCCTATGCCCAAACTATTCGAGACGCAGCCAACCTGGTGCGTGTGGAACTTTACCTCGATCCCGAATCCTCAGCGGCGATGATCCGCGATCGCGCCAAAAAACGACGCATTCACCGCATTGCCTGGGTTTCCGAAACCGGCTCCCCCGAGATTGAGACGGTAAACTAAAGAGCAGGATGGGGCGGTGTGGCGGTGGCAAACCATTACCACCCCATTCATCGGTTTAGGAGGAGAACTGTGGCTCATACGATTGTGACGAACGTCTGCGAAGGCGTTGCAGACTGCGTGGATGCGTGCCCCGTCGCCTGCATCCACGAAGGCCCGGATAAGAACACAAAGGGCACCGACTGGTACTGGATTGATTTCTCAACCTGCATCGACTGCGGCATCTGCCTTCAGGTGTGCCCGGTAGAGGGCGCGATTTTGCCGGAAGAACAGCCGGATCTGCAACGAACTCCTGCCTAGCCCCCGGGCTGAGGATAGCGAAAACCCCGGTTTCTTCATCGGCTAATGACCAAATTGGCTCATTTTCAGCGTAGAAATCGGGGTTCGATATCGGGGTCTTCGGGAGAGTTACGGAAACTCAGCCACGCCCCTCAGACACCCAGACCGCTCAGCATTTGCCTGATTAAGGATCCTGATTAAGGATGTTCCGCGCCACGGAATGCCCACGAAGCGCCCGTTTGTCACCATCTGCTGACAGTTCTGACCACTCTTTTAGGGCTCGAAGGTGGGGGCGAGCTCTAGGCTGTCGAGCATCTCAAAATCCAGCACGGGCTGAGCGATCGCAACAACCTGCTCAAAATTCTCAATGACACTGGCACGAATTTCAGGCGGAATGCGCAACCCTAGCAGGGCAGCGGTTTGATCAACATAAGCTTCGACATTGACGGATCCTGAAGATTCGGCGGACGGTAGGGGCGACACCATGACATCACCTGAAATTGACAGCGTGTGATCGGGTTCCTTGAGGAACGGGAAAAATCCTGCACCTGACGAGCGATAAACCGTGCCAGGACTTTCTTAAGATAGTGGTGACCGTTCTCGACCTCCTAGGGTGTGACACCCCCTCTGGCCGCAATCTACTGAGCTGCGTCAATCGCCCGGCAAGAAACCGATTCAGGACTTGTATCGAGAAGTCTAGCGTGAGATTACGGAAATCAGTTTGCGATCGCAGGGAGACTTCACATTTCAACTTTTCTTTATTTTTTTAGGTCGAGTCCCGCGCGAAGCCGCCCTCGCCGCCCTGTACAGAAAGTACGGTAGAGCAGACGGTCAGCGTTAAAATAGGTCAGTTCAACTCTGTTTGCGGTCTTTCCATGACATCTGCTGCGCCTGCCAAAACCCAGTATGAAGCCGTCATCGGCTTAGAAACTCACTGCCAGCTCAGCACGGAGACAAAGATTTTCTCCCCCAGTTCGACGGAGTTTGGGGCTGATCCCAATACTCACATTGATCCGGTAGTCATGGGAATGCCGGGGGTGCTCCCAGTGTTGAACGAAAAGGTGCTGCAATACGCGGTGAAAGCCGGGCTCGCACTGAATTGCCAAATTGCGCCCTACAGCAAGTTTGATCGCAAGCAATATTTCTACCCCGACTTACCCAAGAACTATCAAATTTCCCAGTACGACCTGCCCATTGCCGAGCACGGCTGGCTCGAAATTGAGCTAGTGGATAAGAAAACTAAGGAAGTGACCCGCAAGCGCATCGGCATCACCCGCCTGCACATGGAAGAAGATGCGGGCAAGCTAGTCCATGCGGGCAGCGATCGCTTGGCAGGCTCCACCTATTCCCTCGTGGACTACAACCGGGCGGGCGTGCCCCTAGTCGAGATTGTGTCAGAGCCCGACCTGCGCACGGGGCAAGAAGCCGCCGAATATGCCCAAGAACTGCGGCGCATCATGCGCTACCTAGGCGTCAGCGACGGCAACATGCAGGAAGGCTCCCTGCGCTGTGATGTCAACATTTCCGTGCGGCCCGTCGGTCAGGAAGCCTTTGGCACCAAGGTCGAGATCAAAAACATGAACTCGTTTAGCGCCATTCAAAAGGCGATCGAGTACGAGATTGACCGCCAAATTGCCGCGATCGCGGCGGGCGAGCCCATTGTGCAAGAAACCCGTCTGTGGGAGGAGGGCAGCCAGCGCACTATTAGTATGCGGTCTAAAGAAGGATCGAGCGATTATCGCTACTTCCCAGAGCCAGACATCCCCCCCATTGAGGTGAGCCCTCAACAGCTTGAAACCTGGCAGGCTGAACTGCCAGAGTTGCCCGCCCAAAAGCGCGCCCGCTATGAGGCCGATCTGGGCTTGTCGGCCTACGATGCTCGGGTGCTGACGGATGAGCGCGCCGTGGCGGAATATTTTGAGCGGGCGATCGCGGCTGGAGCCGACCCCAAAATGGCCGCCAACTGGATTACCCAAGACATAGCCGCCTACCTTAACGCCGAAAAGCTAACCATTGACAACATTGCCCTCACCGCCGAACACCTGGCCGAAATGGTCACGATGATTGACGACGGCACCATTAGCACTAAGATTGCGAAGGATATGCTGCCAGAGTTGCTCACTCAAGGGGGCTCCCCCAAGGCGATCGTGGAAGCGAAGGGACTCAGCCAAATCTCTGACCCCGAGAAAATTGCCGCCATCATCGACGAGGTGCTAGCCGCCCATCCCGACGAACTGGCAAAATTCCGTGCGGGCAAAACCAAGCTCCAGGGCTTCTTTGTGGGGCAAATCATGAAGCGCACCAATGGCCGGGTTGATCCCAAGTTGACGAATCAACTGCTTGTCCAAAAACTCAAGGGCTAGAGGAAGGCGCGTGGAACCCATCCTGTAAGGACTTTGCGATAATCTGTCTCCATTTCGCCAGGACTACGCAAAGAAATTTTGCGTAGGGGGTTTCACCCCCCATCCCAGATATGTAATACTATGTTATGTAGATGCACCCTGATGGTAGGGAGAGCTGCTTGCGGCTCTCCTTTTTTTTGTCAAATTTTCCAGACGTCCGTGTTGGGTTGTCTTGTGATTCTTTAGAATACCGAGGGTGCGGCCCATGGTATCGCCGTAGGCAGGGGCGGAATCTGGGGCGATCGCGGGCAATTCCTGACGTTAGGGGGGCAATATTGAGGGATGAACCCTCTGAACTGCACCCATGCAACCGTCTGCTGCCCGCATTGCCCTCTTAATTGACGCGGACAATGCGCCCGCTTCAAAAATTGAGATTGTCATCAACCGCCTCAGCTACCTAGGCACCATGTGCGTGCGGCGCGCCTACGGCAACTGGCGGAAAGATCATCTCCAGGGCTGGGCCAAAATTCTGCATAAATATGCCGTGACCCCCGTGCAGCAGTTTGACTATGTAATGGGTAAAAACGCCACCGACATTGCCCTCACCATTGATGCGATGGACTTGCTGCAAACCATGCAGCCGGAAATTTTTGGCATTATGGCTGGGGATAGCGATTACACGCCCCTTGTGGTGCGGCTGATTGCGTCTGGGGCACAGGTCTTCGGTTTTGGGCGGCTCAACACCACCTCGATAGCCTTTCGAGAAGCCTGTACGGAGTTTGTGTCCCTGGGTGGGTCTGAGGCAAAACCCGCGATCGCACCATCCCCCGCATCCCCCATCCAATCCCCCGGATCCGCGACCAAAAACGGTAGCGCCTCGCTCAACAGCGTCTTTGCCGCACCATTGATCAAAGCCACCACTAACGGCGGCAAAGCCCAGCCCGAAAAGGTGTTTATCGACGCCATCAACCAGCATAAGCAGAAAACTGGCTGGGCCGATGTCAAATCCGTCGGGGCGTATCTCAGTCAACGCAAAGTGTTCAAAGCCGCCTATAACGTCAATCGCTGGGTGATCTACTACAAGGCATTCCCAGAGCATTTTGAAGTGAGCGAGCGGGACGGCAAAACGATGATTCGCTATCTCCCTTTGGTGATGGGCGCTGAATCTAACTAAGGCGTGTCATCGGTTCATGTGAGAAACCTTATGGCATCAGCGCGTAGCCCGTCCCCACTGCATCAGCACGTAGCGGGTCGCAGTGGGGTTTTCTGATGTTTCCCTCTGCCTAAAATCATCGGCCCTATCCTGAATGTAGCGACTCTAATCTTGACTCAATGAAGGGTCTAATTTGGGAAAAAACGGATAAAGTTCTGGCCTAGATTCAGTGGCGGTCGCAATTTTGGGCGCGGCGTTTGGCTTGGGACGTGGCAAGATTGATATCTGTTGACGGCGGTGTGGTGCGGCAAACTCTCGCGATCGCGGGGGATGCAGTTGCAGTTTCCCCACTCATGGGTGGCTCCGCGTGGCAAACCACGATCGCACGTGACAGAAAACGGTAGGCGAGTTGACGGGTATGGGCACGATTCAAGTATTGCGAGGGACGCGCGACATTCTGCCAGAGGAAACTCCCCTGTGGCAGCACGTGGAGGCGATCGCGCGTCTGTGTCTTCAGCGATCGGCCTATCAGGAAATTCGGCCCCCGATGATTGAGCAAACTGCCCTGTTTGAGCGCGGCATCGGCGAAGCCACAGACGTGGTGGGCAAGGAAATGTACACCTTTGAAGATCGGGGGGGGCGATCCATCACCCTGCGTCCCGAGATCACCGCCGGGCTGGTGCGCGCGGTGATTGAAAACAACCTGGTGGCGCAGGGCAGCGTGCAGCGGCTGTGGCACATTGGCCCCGCCTTTCGCTATGAGCGCCCGCAGGCGGGGCGTCAGCGCCAGTTTCACCAGCTTGATGTGGAACTGATTGGCAGTCGTTCCCCTCGGGCCGATGCTGAGGTGATCGCGATCGCGACGGAAATTCTGACGACTTTGGGCCTCAAGTCCCTGACGATGGATCTCAACTCCGTGGGGAATGGCAGCGATCGCCAGCGCTATCGCGACGCCCTGGTCGAATATTTGACGCCCTTTAAGGATGAGCTGGACGAAGATTCCCAAGATCGTTTGACGCGCAACCCTCTGCGAATCCTCGACAGCAAAGCCAAGCGCACCCAAGAAATTGTGCAAGACGCCCCCGACCTGCTGGATTATCTCGGCGACGACTCGAAGCACCACTTTGACCAAGTGCAGCAATACCTGACCGATTTGGGCATTGCCTATCAAATTAACCCGCGCTTGGTGCGAGGGCTCGACTACTACACCCATACGGCCTTTGAAATTCAGTCTGCGGATTTGGGCGCGCAGGCAACGGTCTGCGGGGGCGGGCGCTATGACGGGCTGATTGCCCAACTGGGCGGCCCCGATACTCCGGCCATTGGCTGGGCGATCGGCATGGAGCGCCTCACCTTGTTGCTGAAGCAGCTCAATGCACAGCCCAAAACGGCAATGGATGTGTACATCGTGTCGCGAGGAGAAGCCGCTGAAGCCAACGCGCTGACGCTGGCCCACGGGCTGCGGCAGGCGGGGCTAGCGGTGGAGATGGATCTCAGCGGATCCGCTTTTGGCAAGCAGTTTAAGCGGGCCGATCGCAGTGGCGCGATCGCGTGCTTGGTCATCGGTGACGCTGAGGCGGAACAGGGCACGACTCAGCTCAAGTGGCTGCACACCGGCCAACAGGAAGAACGAACTCAGACAGATCTGCTGGCGGGTGCGAAGGAGTTGCGATCGCAAATTTTGGCGGCTCGTCAGGTCAATTCCTAACTTGGGGGTGAGGGGAACGGAGGCGAACCCGGTCGCGATCGCCGCAGCACCTCCAGCCCCAACCCCCGGTGGGTTGGAAGGTTGGGATACACTATGAGAAGTAGCAACAAAACGTAACAAAATGGGCGTAGGTCAGGCTCAGGGCGATCGCGTAGTCGTCATTGGCGGCGGCATTGGTGGATTAACCGCCGCTGCCCTTTTGGCACACCGGGGTTATGAGGTCATCACCTTTGACCAAGCCGACGTGCCAGGCGGGTGTGCCTCCACCTTCAAGCGTCGGGGCTTCACCTTTGATGTGGGGGCCACCCAGGTGGCGGGGCTCGAACCGGGCGGCATCCATCACCAAATTTTTGCCGAGCTGGGGGTGCCCCTCCCCGAAGCCACCCTGTGCGACCCAGCCTGTGCCGTGTATCTACCTGGCGAATCCGCCCCCATTCAGGTCTGGCGCGACCCAGAGCAATGGCGGGCCGAGCGGCAGCGCCAGTTTCCCGGCAGCGAACCCTTCTGGCAATTGCTGCACACCCTATTCCAAGCCAGTTGGCGATTTCAGGGGCGAGATCCGGTGCTGCCGCCCCGCAATCTTTGGGATTTGGGACAGCTTGTCAGCGCGGTGCGACCGGATACGCTGATTACCGCACCCTTCACTTTTTCTACCGTGGGGCAGGCGCTACGGTGGCTCGGGTTGGGCAGTGATCGCCGCCTCACAACCTTTCTGGACATGCAGCTCAAGCTCTACTCCCAGGTGGGGGCCGATGAAACCGCACTGCTCTATGCCGCAACGGCGTTGAGTATTCCCCAAGCACCCCAGGGCTTGTTTCACCTCCAGGGCAGTATGCAGACCCTCAGCGATCGCCTGGTTGCAGCCCTCCAGCGCGATGGCGGCAAACTGCTGATGCGCCATTCCGTAGATGCTATCCACACCGAGAACGGACGTCCGACGGGGGTAGCGGTGCGCTGCCGCAAAACCGGAAAACGTTGGACAGAACCCGCCAACCACGTGGTCGCCAACGTCACTGTGCAAAATCTTGTCGCGCTGCTGGGCGATGCAGCCCCGGCAAGCTATCGGCAGCGAGTGGAGAGACTCCCCCCGGCATCCGGGGCATTTGTGGTGTACCTCGGCGTCGATCGCGCGGCAATTCCGGCCCAGTGCCCGCCCCACCTCCAATTTTTGTACGATGCCGACGGCCCCATTGGCGAAAATAACTCCCTGTTTGTCTCCGTCAGCCATCCCGAGGATGGTCGCGCCCCGGTGGGCAAAGCCACGGTGATCGCCTCCTCATTCACTGACTTGGATCGGTGGGCTCACCCAGCGGACTATGGCGCGCTGAAGCAGACCTACCAGGACGCCGCGATCGCGAAACTGAGTCAGTTTTTTGACCTGCGCCCCGAGCACCTCATCCACGTGGAATCTGCCACACCCCGCACCTTTGCCCGCTATACCGCCCGCGATCGCGGCGCTGTCGGCGGGCTCGGAATGCGGCTCAGCACCTTTGGCCCCTTTGGCTTTGCCAACCGCACCCCCCTCCCTAACCTATGGCTGGTGGGCGACTGCACCCACCCCGGCGAAGGAACGGCGGGCGTCAGCTACTCCGCCCTCACCGTTGTGCGGCAAATTGAGGCCAGCCGGGGCTGAGGTTACGGCGGGGGAGCGCGGAGCCTGCCCGGAGAACTGGGGTGCGGGACGAAGGTCACCATTGGTAGGGCCGCGATCGCCACCGGATAATCCTGAGCCCTGGAGGGGCAGGGTTGAAATTCCTGCCATCCCTCGCGTTGGCCATCCTGTGGACAGGGGCCACGGTTGGCCAGAGAAGTCCGGGGATCAAAATTTCGGGATACCCTGACTACTGTTGGCCCTATGCTTCGGATGTGTTGTGTCCACCGACGAAACCCCCGATAAACCGAAACGCAAGCCGCGCAGCAGTCGTCGTGCAAAATCAGAACCCCAACTGGCGCTGCCGCCAGCTTCGTCTCCGGCGAGTGGTGGCCTCTATAAGGTTCAGGTTTTTTACCTGGCGGCGCGCAATACCAACCCAAAAGCTCCGGTAAAAGACGCCCTGTGGTTTGCGACCTATCCCATCATTCCTCGGGTGGGGGACTGTCTATTTCATGACGGCATTTATTACCAAGTCGAGCGGGTATTTCTCTACGAGAATATGGGGCCAGGATGGTATGCCGACATTGAGGTAATCTACTACGGGCGGCGCTAGGGGAGCGATCGCGAAAACGCTCTCCCAAGGGCTCGCATCCCGGTGTTACCCTCATAAAGGTGATTTTGGGCAGGGGCACATGGCAGGCGATCGCATCAAATTGGGATATCTGGCGGTGCCCGAGGCGGGCCAAGGGCCGGGGGTGATTGTGTTGCAAGAATGGTGGGGACTAGTGCCACACATTCAGTCCGTAGCCGATCGCTTTGCAGCGGCGGGCTACGTGGCATTGGCTCCCGACCTGTACAGCGGCGAAAGCACCACTTCCCCCGACGAGGCCGGACGCAAAATGATGGCCCTCAACATCGACAAAACGGCGCAGGATCTCGAAAGCGCCGTACAGTTTTTAGCCCATCACGATGCGGTCACTGGCCCAAAGGTCGGCGTTGTTGGCTTTTGCATGGGCGGTCAGTTAGCGCTGTTGGCTGGGACGCTGAGCGATCGCATCGGGGCCGTGGTCGATTTCTATGGCATTCACCCCAACGTCACGCCCGACTTTGCCCAGCTTCGGGCTCCCGTCCTCGGGCTGTTTGGCGAGCAAGACAGCTTTGTCCCCCCAGAGGCAGTGGAAACCCTGGTCGCCACCGTCAAAAGTGCAGGCGGCACCCTCATCGCCCACTGCTATGAGGGAGCAGGGCACGCCTTCTTCAACGACAGTCGCCCCGAAGCCTACAACGCCGCTGCTGCTGAGGATGCCTGGCAACGAACGATGGCGTTTTTCCAAACACATTTGGCGTAATTCCAGCAGAATTTTTCTGGGGGACGTATCCAGCGAAATGGCTGGGTGCGCGTCGCCCGGATGAAGGGTTTGAGTGGGTCATGACAGTGCAGCGGAGTTCTTTAACCTATGCCGTGATCGGAACCGGCGCGATCGGCGGTTACTATGGCGCGTGTCTCCAACGGGCCGGGTGTACAGTCCATTTTTTGCTCCATCGCGACTATGCCCAGGTGCAAGCCCACGGTCTGCGGGTTGAGTCGATCGCGGGGGATTTTGCCCTGCCCCAGGTGAATGCCTATGCCCATGTCGCAGACATGCCCCCAGTGGATGTGGTGATCATCGGGTTGAAAACAACCCAAAACGCGCTGCTCAAGACCTTGCTGCCGCCGTTGCTGGGGCCACAGACCGTCGTGCTGACCCTACAAAATGGCCTCAATATCGAGGCGGAAATTGCTGCGATCGCGCCCCAATCCCCCATCTTTGGCGGACTGTGCTTCATTTGCTCCAACAAGGTGGGGCCAGGACACATCCGCCATTTGGACTATGGCGCGATCGCACTCGGAGCCTATGTCCCTGAGGATCAGCCCGGTGGAGTGCCGCCCCAGTTGAGCGCGATCGCTGCTGATTTCAAAGCAGCAGGCATTGAGACAGAGGTTGTTGAGGATCTCTACATGACGCGCTGGCGCAAACTGGTGTGGAATATTCCCTTCAATAGCTTGTCTGTGGTGCTCAACGCCACCACGCAGGAGATGATGGCGGATCCCAATGTACGCCAACTCGCCCAGGATTTGATGACAGAAGTGGTGGCTGCTGCCGCCGCCTGTGGCAATCGTGGACAGGTGCAAGGGCGATCGCTCCCCCCTGAGATCGTGTCGCAGATGCTCGACCACACCGCCACCATGAAGCCTTACCGCACCAGCATGAAAATCGACTACGACGAAGGGCGTCCCCTAGAAGTGGAGGCAATTTTAGGAAATCCGCTGCGATCGGCCCAGGCCGCAGGGCTCGCCACCCCTCGTATCGACACGCTCTATCGCCTTGTCAAAGCCTGCGATCGCCAACCTCATCGTCCAAGTCCTTAAACCTCAAGCCGTTCAGGCGTGGCAGCAAGGACAAATCCGCCCTGAATTCGCCAACCAGTGCCCACTGTTTAACCACTGCCCGACCCATTCATAGCACCTTAATTCAACGTCAGCTCGGGTTAAGCCATTGGCCCGTATTTTCCCCTCTTGGGGAGGGGTGTCCGCAGGACAGGGTGGGTGAAACCCAGCGGCGACCCCCCACCCCTGGCCCCTCCGAGGCAGGGAAAGCCTCTGGCAACGAATCGATCTTACGTAATTGAATTACCCGAACTCAGGTTAATTCATCACAATTCTGCAAAATAGTGCGACACATCAACAGTCTCCCGCTCTGGGTGTGCCTCAGTTTTACAAACCCTAACCCCGGTGTCCTAAAACCCAGAATGAGAGAGAAACTTTCAACCCAGATTCCCGCTTTAAATGAAAGGACGGGAAAACGAGGGACAACTTGTGACAACGCCCTGCTTCCGGTTAAGTCTTTCGCCGAATCCAACCGTTGAAGGTGAAGCGACTTTGTTTAAACGCCTGGGATGGACATCGGACAGGCATCACTTCGTGTAAGAGGCGACTGGGAAAGAAAATGATGCTGTTGTTGATGGGTTCGATCGTCTCGACCCGATTCTTCTTGTAAAGCGCATCTCCATCCACCCCAGTTTCATAGAGCTTCAACTCCCCGCCTGAAAACCCTTTTGGCTCTCGGTAGAAATAATAGACATAGGTCATTTCTCGGGTTTTAGTTGCATCGGTATTGGCGTCACTATGAAGGGAGTAGAAGCACCCGTCATTATG
>JACYME010000202.1 GCA_015272155.1 Leptolyngbyaceae cyanobacterium T60_A2020_046 | reverse complement strand
CTTCGACAGAAACTTGGGCATAAAAAAGACCCGGAACCGAGGGCTCCAGGTTTGAGAAAACGCGCGCGTTTTCCTGTCACCCGGAGCTTTCGCTGGGATAAAACCAAACGCCAAAAAACCAAAATCGAATACGGGAAATCATGGTGTTGTCTACTGTTTCAGACCTAAAGTGACCCTAAAAACGCAAAAACCGCAGAGGTTAGTCTGCGGTTCACCGGAGGTGGGTTGCACAAGCTGTGCTCACGCCCGGTGAACCTCCGTAAAGTACCAAAAGTAAAAGCCTGCGGTTTGCATGGTTGCGATCGCGCCTTTTTCGACGCAGCAAAATCTTAAACTGTTGATTAAGATAACAGCCTTTTTCAAAAATGGCTACGCAAATTACGCCAGCCCTCAGTTTCTCTTCAACGGTTGGGCAAGGCAAGTCCGGAAATTTCCCGGAAACTTGTGTTTTGTTGCCTGTCACAAGCTCCAGGATGTTGATGGATGCTCTCTTTCCCACGGGTTGGTGAAACGGCGCTGGAACGCGCGATCGCGCATCCTGCCGCGAAGATTTTTGTCGCAGGGGCGCAGGGATTTCTGCCCCATGCAGCGAACGTTAGCGAAACTTGAGCTTGCGGGAAGCGTAGAGGCACATCTTCAGCAGCACGAGCCCTTCCCGAAAATGGGCGATGTTGGATTCACCGTAGAGGCGGGGCTGATAGCGAATCGGCACCTCCACCAGATGGAGGTTGAGCTTGGCTGCGCCAAAGAGCAGATCAAAATCGCCAAAGGGATCAAAATCGCCGAAGTAGCGGCGGCCCTCGGCGATGCGCTGGTAGTCGCTGCGCCAGAGCACCTTGGTGCCGCAAAGGGTGTCTTTGAGCGGCTGCTCCAGCAGGAAGGAAAAGATTTGGGCGAAGATTTTGTTAGCGAGGGTGTTGAGCCAGGGCATGGCTTGGAGCGATCGCGGATACACCAGCCGCGAGCCATTCACAAACTCACCCCGCCCCGATGCCAGCACCTCCACAAAGTGTGGCAAATCCTCCGGCGGCACCGTCAGATCCGCGTCCAAAATCAGCAGAATGTCCCCTGTCGCCTCCGCAAAGCCCAGCCGCACGGCATCGGCCTTGCCCTTGCCATGTTGCCGAAACGCCTTGAGCGTAAACGGCCCCCGGTAGTCTTCAACGAGGGCTTGAATTGTCTCCCAGGTGTTGTCTTGGGAATGGCCTTCCACAAAGATGACCTCGGTATGGGCTCCGAGCTGGGGTAGGCGCGCGATCGCGTCTCGAATGTTGCCCGCCTCATTTCGCGCTGGGATGACGACGGAGCAACGGGGCGCTGGCTGCGCGATCGGTTGCGGACGCGCCACCACATAATTCGTCAGGCACAGATGCTGGATGCCCGGCAGCGGGGCCAGGTATCGGTTCACCAGACCCGACAGGCCCGGAATGCGCTTGGGTAACAGCAGTCGCCGTCCCCGCTTGAGCGGAATGTAGCCCGTAATGTTCAACAAATTAACCACATCTTCCATCGAGAGCCAGCTCTGCGGCGGCTGAGGACGGCGCTGGCCAATTTTTTCCGCCGCGCAGAGCACGGGCTCCCACAAATAGTTGTGGATGCTGACGATCAGCCGGGTGCGGGGATGGCACAAAGGTTGCAGCCGCCGCAACACCTGCTGAATATCGCGCAGGTAGCCCAGCACGCCCGACAGCACAATGTAGTCAAACTGGCGATGCTCGGGGGCCAGGGCTTCGGGGGTGAGTTCCTCAGCATCTAGGGTATAGAAGGTGAGGTGGGGATGCTTTTGCTGGGCGCGGGTTGTGACCTCGGGCGAAAAATCGATGCCGACCCCGATCGCGGGTGCAACGGACTGCAACAGATCCCCTAACCCACAGCCAATTTCCAGCACTCGGCTGTCGGGGGGAATCAAAAACTGATGGAGCCGCTCCATGTCGCGGTAGTAGTAGCGGTTGCGCTGGTTCCAACGATGTAGCTCGGGGGCGATGCGGTCAAAGTAGCGCCGCATCTGGGTTTGAAAGGGCGCGCGATCGCGCACGACATCGGGCGAAGAAGGGAGATGAGCCATAGCCGCAGCAACCGCCACAAAGAATCACATCGTTCATTCTGACATGGAGACTGGGATCGCTGGTGTCCCCGGTCTAGAGCAAGGCCGGTGCCAGGGGCGCGATCGGCATCGTTCCAGGCTGTTCAGCAGCGCTGAGCCGTGCCGAACATTGGCCAAGAACGGAATTGCGTAAAACGATGGCCCTGAATTCAGATCTTCGGGAAAGGGTGGATCCAAGGTGCGGATCCAATGTTAAGATGAAATGCATTCACCGAAATCCCGACCGACTTACCGTACAATCGCGGTGAGACGCTTATCAGAGTAGCCCTCTCGCCAACTGGTAGAGACGGCTGTTTTTTGAGTGCTGTTGACCCAACTCATGCATCCCGGTTCTCATGGTTCAGACTCCCCTTCGCCCAGCTCAAGATCCCGCCAAGACGCCTAACCCTTCCAAGCTTGAGGGCATCAAAGAACGCAGCAACTTTTTGCGCGAACCACTCGCGACGGAATTGCTAGAAGAGACGACCCACTTCAGTGATCCGGCGGTTCAAATTCTCAAGTTCCACGGTTCCTACCAGCAAGACAACCGCGACAACCGCGTCAAAGGCCAGGAAAAGGACTACCGGATGATGTTGCGGACGCGCAACCCCGGTGGGTTTCTGCCGCCAGCGCTGTATTTGACCTTGGATGAGTTGAGCGATCGCTACGGCTATGGCAACCTGCGGGCAACCACCCGGCAGGGCATTCAGCTCCACGGCATTCTCAAAAAAGACCTGAAGGCCACGATCGCGAGCATTGTGCGCAGCCTGGGCTCCACCTTAGGAGCCTGCGGCGACCTCAACCGCAACGTCATGGCTCCGCCGGCTCCCTTCAACACGCCGGAGTACGTCATCGCGCGGGATTATGCCGATCGCATCGCCGATCTGCTGCGTCCCCAAACCGAGGCGTATTACGAAATTTGGCTTGATGGGGAAATGGCCGTCACCGTCGAAGAACATCCCGACGTGGCCGCTGCCCGTGAAAATGCGGTGCGGGGCACCGTCTTTACCGACAGCGTTGAGCCGATCTACGGCACCTATTACATGCCACGTAAGTTCAAAATGGCGGTGACGGTGCCCGGCGATAACTCCATTGACGCCTACACCCAGGACGTGACCCTGGTGGTGATCACGGACGATCAGGGCGAGTTGCAGGGCTTTAACATTCTGGCGGGGGGCGGCATGGGCCGCACCCACAACAAGGAGGAAACCTTTGCCCGCATCGCGGACGAGATTGGCTATGTGGATAAGGACGATATCTACGAAGCAGTGAAGGCGATCGTGGCGACCCAGCGGGATTATGGCGATCGCGTGAATCGCCGCCACGCCCGCATGAAGTACCTAATCAACGATTGGGGCGTCGCCAAGTTCCGCGAGCAGGTGGAAGTCTATCTGGGCAAGCCACTGCAACCCTTTAAGCCCCTGCCCCAGTGGGAATATCGCGACTATCTCGGCTGGCACGAGCAGGGCGATGGCAAGTGGTTTGTGGGCGTCAACATCGACAATGGCCGCATCTACGACAACGGCACCCTGAAGCTACGGACGGCCCTGCGCGAGATTGTGCAGCGCTTCCAGCTTCCGATGCGGATTACGGGCAGCCAGAGCGTGGTGCTCTACGACATTCAGCCCCAGGATAAGGCTGAGGTGCAGGCGATTTTGACCCGCTGCGGTGTGATCGAGCCGGAACAAATCGATACCCTGGTGCGCTACGCCATGGCCTGCCCCGCCTTGCCGATGTGCGGGCTGGCGGTCACGGAGTCAGAGCGGGTGATTCCAGATATTCTGGGTCGGCTGCGATCGCTCCTCACCCGGCTGAACCTCAAGGACGAGCACTTTGTCGTGCGCATGACGGGCTGCCCCAACGGCTGCGCCCGCCCCTACATGGCAGAACTGGGCTTTGTCGGCAGCGCCCCGGAAAGCTACCAAGTCTGGCTGGGGGGCTCGCCTAACCAAACTCGCCTCGCCCGCACATTTATGGAGCGGATGCCCATCCAAGACTTGGAAACGACCCTAGAGCCGCTGTTCGTCTATTTCCGCGACCAGCGCCACAGTGGGGAAAGCTTTGGGGATTTCTGCGATCGCGTCGGCTTTGACGCCCTGCGCCAGTTCTCCGAGCAATACGACCCCAGCCAATACAAAGCGATGAAGAAAGATCGTCGCCATCGCATTGGCATTAATGAAGACGTCTACGCCCAGCTCAAGGTCATTGCCGATCGCGAAGGTCGCCCCATGTCCCAGGTGACTGCCGACGCAATCCAGGCATATATTCAGCAGCACCAGAGCTAATACCAGTTCTGTACTTTACCGCTACACTTGGCCCTCACCCCAACCCCTCTCCCACGATTGGGAGAGGGGCTTTGCAGCGATCGATTTTGTCGTCCTTCAGAGAATGGGGATAAACTCCACGGCAATCTTCTGAACCCAACGGACGGGCGGCATTGCCCCCGTCCGTTTTGGCGTGAACGCAGCTCAGGCGAGTGTGGCGAGGCCCAGAGTGTGGGCGGCCCACTGGCGCAACTGGCGGGCAACTTCCGGCGCGGTCATGCCTGCAACATCCACTTGGGGAATAGTTTTCTGGCGGCGTTCGAGGTCGTAGCGATAGGTGCGATCGTAGTAGTCGAGGACGATCGCGAAGGCGTCGTGTAGTCGTCCGGCGCGCAGGTGCTCCACGGCAGCTTGGGTGCGCTGACCGCCAAGGCGTTTACGAATGCGTTCTGTCGCAGTGATCAGAGCATCGCGATCGGTCGTGCCGTAGATCCGCACCAAAATCTCCAACCGTTCCTCAATTGGGCGGGTGATTTCCACCGTGGGGGCCGCTTCCATCTGCTGAAACAGCTCCTCGGGGATGCGGCAAATGCCGATGCGGCGGCTCTCTGCTTCAAGCCAGACGGGGCGGGTGCGGGGCAAGTCATCCCACGCGATCGCGATCTGATTTTCAAACTGCTCGGTACTGGGTTGGGGCGGCATATCTAGCCCGCCGTAACTGCTGCCCCGGTGGTGGGCCAGGGCTTCTAGGTCAATGATGGATTCGCCTTGGTCGGCAAGGGCGTGGAGCACCTGGGTTTTGTCCGTGCCTGTCATGCCGCCGAGGACGATGATCGGTCGTGGGGTGACGACACTACGCCGCACCCATCGCCGAAACGCTTTGTAGCCGCCCTCTAGGGTCGTAACGTGAAAGCCGCCCATTTCTAGCACCCAGGCGACCCCGCCGCTGCGCATCCCACCGCGCCAGCAGTGTACGCGCACGGTTCGGTTGGGGGCGATCGCGGTGGCCTGCCGAATCATGGCGCCAAACTTAGGGCCAGCCAGGTCAAAGCCGAGTTCGACGGCGGCGTCACGGCCTTGGTGTTTATAGCAAATGCCAACCTGCGCCCGCTCGTCATCGCTGAAGAGCGGAAAGGAGATCGCGCCTGGAATGTGGCCCTGGGCGTATTCGCTGGGGCTGCGCACGTCTAACACGGGGCCGGGCAGCGCGAGAAACTCGTCAATGACAACAGATTTCACCATTGTTTGATTGTAATGGGCGGCTCTGCCTGGGCTCGGGGCAGAATTGTCCCAATCACGGCGGCAGTGTAGCCCAAGTTTTGCAGGGCGGTGAGGCAGTCGGCGGCGCGATCGCTCGGCACCGTTGCCAGCAGACCGCCCGCCGTCTGGGGATCAAACAACAGCCCATAGTCGGGGTGTCCGGCATAGGCGCTGCCATTGCTGAGGGCGGTGGCGGTGGCCTGGTTTTGGGAGTGGAGGGAGCTGACAATGCCCTGGCGCAAGGTGTCGCGAGCCCCCGGCAGCACGGGCAGATTGCGCAGGTCGAGGCTGACGGCCACCTGCGAAGCATCCACCATTTCTAGCAGGTGCCCCAGCAGGCCAAACCCAGTCACGTCGGTGCAGGCGGTGACGCCATGCTGCTGAAGACAGCGGGCGGCGGCGGCGCTGGGCTGAATCATGTGGGCGATCGCGGCTTCAATCCAGCGACCCTTGGCGCGGCGCTGCATGTCGGCTGCAAACAAGGTTCCAGTGCCGAGGGGCTGCGTCAAAATCAAGGTTTGTCCCGGCTCCATGCCGCCTTTACGGAGAATGCGATCGGGATGCACGATCCCCGTACAGGCAAAGCCCAGCGCCAGCTCTGGCCCTTCGGTGGTGTGTCCGCCCACAAGGGGGGCAGCGGTGGGGATCAGCGCCTTTTGCGCCCCGGCGAGGAGGTGAAACAGGGTGTCTTCTTGCTTGGCCGGGGTGGCATAGGGCAAGGTCGCGATCGCGAGGACATGGTGAGGCTCAGCCCCCATGGCATACACGTCGCTGAGGCAGTGTTTGACGCAAATTTGCGCAAAGACGAAGGGATCATCCACAATTTCGCGAAAGAAATCGACGGTGTGGACGGTCAGCATCCCGGCTGGTACTTGTGCGATCGCGGCATCATCGGGCCTGTCGAGCCCCACCAGAATCGTGTCGCTGCCGTCGTGGCGGATGCCGAGCGGGAAGTCCTGACGCACTCGCTGCAATGCTCGATTTAGAGCATCGCGCCCAACCTTGGATCCACACCCTGCGCAGTAGTGCTTGGGCCGGTCTGCCGCCGCCGCCGGAATCGCCACTGGAGACTGCATCTGCCCCTCGCCCTCGGCGGGAAAGTCAGAAAACAGCGCCATGAATTTGCGATCGATGCGGTCTTTCCAGGCGCGCATCAGTGGCGACTCTAGGGTAAAGGGGCCACGGGAGGCGATCGCGCTGCCGTGGCCCGTGTCAATGATGTTGAGATATTGCCGCTGGGGATGGAAGGGCCGCAGCGGATTTCCTAGGAGCATCGCTTGCAAATTGTGGGACAGCGGCGGCCCCTGGCGCACGGCAAACACCCCAGCCTTGGGGCGCGGGTGGTTGCGCATGGTGGCGACATCCCCGGCGGCAAAAATGTTGGGATGGGAACAGCTTTGCAGGGTGTCTTCGACTAGGACAAAGCCCGCCTCATCGGTGGCCAGGCCCGATTCGCGAACCCAGGCTGGGGCGGCGGCATTGGTGACCCAAAAGACGCGATCGCACGCCACCGTCAGCCCGGACTCGCAGCGCACCTGATAACGGTGCGCCGCGATCGCCTCCACGGCGATTACCGTCTCCTCGGTGTGTACCTGAATGCCCCGTTCCAGAAACCGACGGCGCAAGAGGCGGCGGGTGCTGCGATTGCGTCCGTTGGCGATTTCGACCCCGCGATGGAACAGGTGAAATGTGATTCGGTCGCGGGGTTGTTTCAAGTCGTCGAGCAGGGTCCACAGCCGGGCCTGCATATTGAGACTCAGCTCGACACCGCCGACGCCGCCCCCAACTATCGCGATCGCGCGGGGCTGTTGCGGGTCTTGGCGAACCTCGTGCAGTAGGCGATCCCAAGCTTGCAGCAGGTCTGGCACGGGCTTGGCTGGGATGGCGTACTCTGCTGCGCCGGGCACCGCGATCGCGGCGGGGGTGCTGCCCGTATCCAGCGAGAGGATGTCGTAGGCGACGGGCGGGTGCTGGGCACAGATGACCCGTTGGTTGACGGTATCAATGGCGATCGCCCGATCCATCAGCAGCCGACAGTGGGCAAAGCGCGTCAGCGGGCGCAGGTCAATGTGGGCCGCATCAAAGTCGTAGAGCCCGGAAATGTGGCAAGGCAACATGCCGGAATAGGGCGTGTCCACCAAATTGGTGATCAGTGTGAGGCGCACCCCGGCCAGGGGCTGCATCGCAAACTTTCGCAACACAATCGCGTGGGTATGCCCCCCGCCCACGAACACTAAATCTTTGCTGATGGGCTGCGCCGCCTGCATGGAGTCATCTCAAAAAACTGCCCTCTCAGCATACCGAGCGGATTTGAGAAGGCGCTGAGAAGGCGCGATCGCCCTAAACGGACAGCCCTTAATCCTGAATTAATCTAAAGCGCTCAGCCTTCACGGGAGCTTCATCGAAAACTCCGACAAAGGCGGTATTCTTGCGTACATTAGATTAAGCTCAGCTTAACTTGAGATTAAGTAACGACTGGGTGAGGTAAGCGCTATGACAGAGCTATCGTCCATTACCCGAGGGCGGCAGGGGCTTAAGGTCGCAAATTTGCAGAAGCTGTTTTGTGTGGTCACACTCAACAACTTTCTTCTTTTCTCCTTCGTATACTGGCTTGATCCCGATGCCCACGGGTTTCTGCTGGACGAGCATAGCTTCATTGAAAATGTGTCGGCATTGCTCTTTTTCGAGGGATTCTTCCTAGGGGTTTTGTTCTTGGTGACAAAGCGTGCGCCCAAAATCTATGCGCTCCTGCCGATCGCCAGCTTCCTCGGATTCATGAGCGAACTCAGTCTTATTGAAGTGGCGGCGGCCATGGGCAGAGAGACGCCAACGGTCGTAGGGGGTTCAGTAGACGCCCCCCACGACCTCTTTCAGATTTTCTTCTGGAAGGTTTTACAGCGCCATCTGAGTCCGCTGGCCGTGGCAATTTTGGGTGTGATGATTGTTGCGATCGCGGCCTATTTGCTCTGGCGTTTTCGGGCTCACATTCCTGCCTTTTTGACCTGGTGGAACCGCTATCTAGCCCTGCATTGGCTACTGGTTGCAGCGATTACCGTGTTCATTGCCATGGTTGTAGATGCCGAAATTTTGAGCATTTATTTTGGCATCGGCAGAGAGGGCACGTTGATGTATTTCCTAGAGGAATTATTGGAAATGCAAGCGAGCTTCACCCTCGTATTCGGCAGCTTTGCGATCCAGAAGGTTTGAGGGGAGCGTTAACGTCCCTCCGAACCTGGATTAATTTAGGCTTAATCTTCCAGGGCTTGCCGGAGTTGGCCGTTGTGTTTAGCTAGGTGTGCTTCCGCTTCTGCAACGTCTAGTCCGCGCCAGTGCATCAGCAGGGCCAGCTTCACCCGCTGCCCGCTGCGCGTCAGCAAATCTGCAGCTTGATCCCGGGAGAGACCGGTAAGGTCGCAGAGAATGCGCAGGGCGCGATCGCGGAGTTTCGTATTCGTCACCGCTACATCCACCATGCGATTGCCATAGACTTTCCCCAATTGCACCATCACCCCAGTAGAGAGAATATTTAGCGCCATTTTGGTGACGGTGCCAGCCTTGAGGCGCGTGGAGCCGGCAAGAATTTCTGGCCCCACCAACAGTCGCACGTCCACATCGTAGTCGGCGGACACTTGGTCGGCAGGCACACAGGCCATGAAAATTGTGGTTGCGCCCCGTTGTTGCGCGGCTTTGAGCGCCCCGTGGACGTAGGGCGTGGTGCCCCCAGCGGTGATGCCCACTACCACATCGAGATCATGAATATGCCGGGAGGAAATGGCTTCGGCCCCGTCATCGGCGATATCTTCTAGCCCTTCGGAACTGCGCACGAGGGCTCCGGCTCCGCCCGCGATGATGCCCTGGACAAGATCCGGCGGGGTGCAAAAGGTGGGCGGACACTCCGCAGCATCCAGCACACCGAGTCTGCCACTGGTGCCTGCACCGACGTAGAACAGGCGTCCGCCGTGGCGCAGGGCGTCGGCGGTGCGGACGATCGCGTCGGCGAGGGCTTCACGGGCTCCCGCGATCGCGCTCAACGTTTTTTGATCCTCTTGGTTGAAGAGATCGACCAACTGGAGCGGCGAGAGTTGGTCGAGGGTTTGGCTGGCGGGGTTGGCTTGCTCGGTCAGCAGGTGCCCGCGATCGCTGGGGGCTCCCCCCGTAGAAGACGAATGAACCACGAGATTTTCTTTAATAATTTCCTGGAAGGGAGAGGACGCTACAGCAGATTTTCGAGGCGCTTACGAATGTCGTCTAACTCCGATTCCGATAGGCTGGGCTCCGCTACGTTTCCTGGGCGGGGGCGATCGCGGGGTTTTTCCTCAGCGTCCCAGTCCGGTTTTTCCACATTGGCCTCTGGCGGCACGGCCAGTGCCCCCTCAGGAACAACCTTGTAGTCAAACCCTGACTCGTTGCAAAACGCCTCGATTTCCTCGGCATCAAAGGCTTCGACCGTCGGCACTGGGAAATCTTGGGCTTCGAGCATGAGCCCAAACCGCACTGCATCGTCCTCACTCTCAAACATCAGCACCGTATTGCGCTGCCCCTGCTGGAGGGAGTGGATGCCTTCGTTATCGGTGCCTGCATTAAACAGCAGTACGTAAACCTGCATTTTCCTGTCCGTAACCTATGACTCGTGGCCTATCATGGGCTGCGTGGCGCTAGGGAAGTGCCGCCGCCTGCATGGGCTCTCGACGCCCTTGACTTTACGCCATTTGCTCAAAGAAATCTTCCCCTAGCGCCATTATTCTCATAAAGTCATTATTTTTTATGGCAGCAAAAGGAATGGCAGCAAAGGGAATCGGGTCGGTCATGGTTCTGTCCTGTGGCAGCTAATCGGCGGCAACCGATAGGCGTCTTGACACGTCATCCCAGGCAGCCCGCGATCGCCCCTAACCTCCCTGCTGAACTACTCCCCTGATTCGTCCCCGGCCCCTTCATTTTGCACTCCGATGAGCAACGTGCCTCCTCCTGAACCCACTCCTGAGTCAGGGTCTCGTCGCCGCCGCTGGGCGCGGGTTGGCCTGACCGCTGGTGCCGTTGGGGTATTGGGGGTGACGGGCGCAGCTTGGTGGGCTTGGGCCTTTGTGAACAATCGCCTGTCGCCCTGGGCCTCAGACCTGCTGACGAAAACCCTCGATCGCCCGGTGCAGCTTGGGGAGGTAGAGCGCGTGACGCCCTTTGGGCTACGGTTTGGCCCCTCGGCGCTGCCCGCCACTGCGACTGATCCCGATGAGCTGTATGTCGAAACCATTGACGTGCGCTTCAACCCCTTTCAACTGTTCCGACGGCGACTCACACCCACCTTTGCCCTGGATGGGGTGCGCGCCTATCTAGAACAAGACGAAACGGGGCAATGGCTCGATATTGACCTGGATTTGGACGAAGACGAGGACGATCGCGATCCCTTCATTCAGGTCAATCCTCGAATTCGCCTGCGCAATGGAGAAGTGGTGGCCTTACCTTACCTGGAGCCGACGGCGGGGGGCGATCGCCCGGTGCCCCTAACCGTAGGCAATCTGAATGCCACCGTCGAGATCACCAAAACCTCCGTGCCTGATTCAAGTGGCGGGCAGGTAAATGTCAATGCCCAGGAGATTGTGTTTGACGCGACGGCGGAGCCTGAAAATGCCGGACGGCTCTCGGTTCGGGGGGTGGTGCTGAATCCCGACACTGAAGATCAGACTACCGCGACCGATCCCGACACACCGCATTCCAATGATTTGCAGCTTCGTCTCGCCATTCAAGGTCAAGATTTGGATGTGGCGGCCCTGGCTCCGATCGCGATCGCCAGTTTGCCTCAGGCTGTCCCCATTCGGGTGCTCTCAGGGCAGCTCAACGGCAACGTTGAAGTTGAAATCCTGCCCCAGGAGCCCGCCCGCCTGACGGGCACCGCCAACCTGGATGGCGGTGCGGTGGAAGTCAACGGTGTGCCCCAAGCCATTCGCGGTATTCGCGGGCGAGCCCAGTTTCAAGGCAATCGCGTCGCGATCGATAACCTCACCGCCCAATACGCCAACCTCACAGCCAAAGCGGGCGGCCTCATCGACACCCGCAACGGCTATGACCTCAAGGGCGAAATTGCCTCCTTTGACGCCGCTGAACTCCTCAATACCCTCGATCTCGACCTGCCCATCGCTGCCGAGGGCACCTTCCGCGCCGAGGCGACCATGACTGGCCCCTTGGGCGATCCCCAAGTCAGCGGACGATTTCTCTCCACCGGCCCCGGCACCCTCGACAAAGTGCAATTTGCTAGCTTGATCACCGAGTGGGCCTACGCCGCTTCGACCCTGACCCTAGAAAGTCTGGCCCTCGATTTGTTCGATGGCGGTCGCCTCACGGGGGAAGGCACCTATACCTTTGGCGACGTTCGCGAACTGGCTCTGACGCTAACCGGGCGTGAGCTTCCCGCAGATACGATTGGCCGTGCCTACGGCCTCCCTGACACCATTACCCTGGGAATTTTGTCCCTCGATGCCACGGTCAATGGCCCCCTCGATCGCTTGGTTGGCTCCGTGCGCTGGGATGCGCCGGGGGGCACCTATCCCACGCGCGGCTTTGCAGACATTGTGGACAGTACCGTGCGGTTGCGCGAAGCGATCGTTCAAGTGGCGGGGGGCACAGTCGCTGCCACCGGAACCATCGCCAACGGCCTCTGGGATGCCGCTCTGACGGCGACGGGGCTGCAACTGGGCACCTTTGACGACAATTTGGCGGGGGGCGTCGCGGGGGGCACGGCCCAACTGGTGGGCAGCTTTGCGGATCTGTCGCTCCAGGGAATTCGCGGCAGCGGCACGGTAAATGCCGCCCTGCGTGGGGCGGCGTTAGACAGCCAGTTCACGCTGGCGGATGGGGCTTGGAATGCCACTGTCCAGGGTCGTAACTTGCCCGTGCGCCAGTTTGCGCCCAATGCTCCGGTGGATGCGGTGAGCACCGATGCACGCTTTGCTGGACGGTTTGACGATCTCACCCTGGAGGGCATTACGGGAGATGGGGCGATCGCGGCGGCGATCGCGGGTGGCGTGGTCAACGGTCAGTTTTCCCTGGCCAATGGCCTATGGCAAACCGAAGGCGAGGCCCAAAACCTCCAGCTTGCCCAGCTTTCCCCAGAACTGTTGGGCTTAGCGAGCGGCCAGTTTCAACTAGCGGGTAGCCTGACGGATCTCTCCCCCCAGAGCCTTCGCGGCCAAGCGGATCTCACCCTGTCGGAAGGGTTGGCGGCGGCGGCCCGTCTCTCGCCCCAGGTCGGTTCCGCGCGATCGCCCCTCACCGCCAGCGTGGTGTGGGATGGCCGCCAACTCCAAATCGATCGCGCCACCACCGCCGGGCTATTTGCCAGCGGCACCGTCACCCCCCAATTTGGGCCGTCACCGGGCATTTCTGCCATTGATCTCGCCCTCTCCGCCCGCGACTATGCCCTAGCTGCCCTGCCCTTGCCCTTTCCCCCCGTCTTGGCCTTGGCGGGACGCGCCACCTTTGACGGTCGCCTCACCGGCACCCCCGCCAACCTGAACCTCAACGGCAGCCTGCAACTGGCAGACTTGGCCCTCAACGATTTGATCTTTGACCCACTGCTGGTGGGGGATGTGCGCTTCTCCAGCCGAGATGGGTTGGCGTTGCTGGTGCAAGGAGATGCAGACCAGATTGCGGTGAACTATACCGTTGCGCCGCGACAGCTCAACTTCCGCATCCAGGCCGATGAGGCGTTGGCCACTGGCGAAACGGAGGGCGATCGCCTCCAAGCCCGCGTCTACAACTTCCCCCTCTCAGTGCTGAATCTGCCCCCCGCCGATGCGGCCCAATTTGGCACCCTACGCGGCCAAGTTGACTTCGCCAGCGCCGTCATCGATCTGCGCACCTTCGCCACCGTCGGGCAAATTGATGTCGCAGATCTTGGGGTGGGCTATATTAGCCTCGATCGCCTGTTTGGCGGCTTTGCCTACGCCAACGGGGTCGCCTCCCTCAACAATGGCGAAATTCGCATGACCAGCGAAACCGTGGTCAACGGCGAACCCCTGACCCTCGTCAACACTTACCAACTGTCTGGCACCTTTGGGCTGCAAAATGATCCCCAACTGTTTGCCTCCCTCTCAACGGAGCAGGGCAATATCCAAGACATCTTCAAAATTTTGAAGGTGGCGGAGGTGGCGGACTTCCGCCGAGGCTTCCAACCCCCAGAAACTCTGATTCCAGGCTCCACCCAGGAAGCCCAGGCGATTCTGGCGGCGGTGCCTGCCGGTAATGCCGATGCGAGTCTCCTCAATCAAATTCGTCGCCTGTCAGAAATTCTTGCCCTACAAGATTTGCAAGCGATCGAGGCCGAGGCCGCTCCCTTCCCACCTTTGAGTGAAGCATCGGGCCTGTTCCGGGGGCGGGTGCAGGTATCGGCGTCGCTGCCGAACGACATCGCCGTCGGGTTTGATGTGCGTGGTCAAGATTGGCGCTGGGGCTCCACCTACAACGCCGAGCAAGTGGTTGCCCGAGGGCGCTTCCAGAACGGATTGCTCCAACTTGATCCCCTCAGCTTTGAAACCACCATTGACGATGAGATTGCCTTGCTTACGCTCACGGGGTCGGCCTCCCTCAATCCTGAGGATCCGGTCAGTCGCTTGATGACGTTGGAGGTGAACAACTTACCTGCGGCCCGATTGCAACAGCCCTTGCAACTGCCCTTTGAGCTCGCGGGCCGCCTGAATGGTCGTGCCACCCTCCAAGGTCGCCTCGCAGATCCGGTACTGCGTGGCCGCGTTGAAATCGTGGATGGTGAACTCAACCGTCGGCCCATTGATCTGGCGGAGGCGACCTTTAGTTATGTTGCGGCCCGGGCTGACATTGATGCCCAGCTCCGCCTTCCAGACGCCGATGATCCGTTGCGGGTGCGGCTCAGCACGCCCTATCGCCTGGAGTTTGTTGAGCGTCGCCCCACCAATACTGAGGTGGCGCTCGATATCGATGTTCGCGATGAGGGCATTGCTCTGCTGAACCTGTTTACGAACCAAGTCACTTGGCAGTCGGGCAACGGTACGGTGATTGTTGGGTTGCGGGGGAATTGGCCGGAGGGGCGGCGACTGCCGGGACTCACGGAACTGAATGGGTTGATTAGCCTGAGGGAGGCGACGCTGGGGGTGCAGGCGTTGCCAGAGCCCCTGACCGATGTGTCGGGGCAGATTCAGTTGGTGCCCTATGAGGCGGTGGTCGATCGCGTGACGGGCCGTTTTAGCGATGGCGAAGTCGTGGCTCGGGGGGTGTTCCCGCTGGTGACACCGCTAGCGTTAGAAACGGTGCGCCCGACGGGGAGCGATCGCCAAGCGACTGAAGAGGCTGAACCGATTGAGCCGATCGCGAGTAATCAACGTATTCCCCTTGAGGTTGAGCTGAGCGGCATTGACCTCAACTTGAAAGGGCTCTACAACGGCCAAGTGGATGGCAGCGTGGTGGTGGGCGGTAGCCTCATTTTTGGCCCCGAGGTGAGCGGAGATATTAACCTGAGCCGGGGCCGTATTGCGATTCCTGATACCAGTGGGGCTGACCAGGCAGCGGCGGCGGCGGTGCCGCGGCAGCAGACGGAGGAGTTTTTCTTCCCACCGCCGCGCTTTGCAAACCTGCGGTTGCAGCTTGTGGATGCCGTGCGCATTGAGCAGGGCGGTATTCTCAACGTGGCCGCGCGCGGTGGGCTGACCTTGAATGGCACGTTCAATGATTTGCGCCCGGTGGGGCGGATTGACCTCACCTCTGGCCGCATCAGCTTGTTTACCACCTCCCTGCGGTTGACGGGCGACGATAACCGGGCTGAGTTTCGCGGCAGCTTTGACCCGATTCTCAATGTCACTCTGCGGACGACGGTGCCGGATGTTTCGGGTAGCACGTCCCTGATTACGTCGAGCCCCTTCCCCCGAAATGAGGTTCGCGATGCCACGATTGATAACCTCGGTCTGAATCAGCAGGGGGCGGAGTCGGTGCGCATTGAGGCGCGGGTAGATGGCCCGGCGAGCGAGTTGACGAATGTGAATAATCTTGACCTCACGAGCTCGCCACCGCGATCGCGGACGGAAATTATCTCTCTCCTCAGCGGCAGTATTCTAACGGCGCTGGAATCGACCGTTGGCACCGTGAGCGGTCAGGGCGATAACTTTCAGGGTTTGGTGAATGTTGCGAGTTTGGCACTACTGGCGCGCCTGCAAGATCTGGTGGGCGACAACTTCCCTGTCAGCGAGTTTCGGATTTTCCCGGTGACCGATTCCACCGGTGACGTGAACGAGGCCGCAGACATTGGCGGCGAAATTGGCTTTGATATTTCTCCCACCATTTCGGTATCGGTGCTGAAGGTGCTGACGAACGATACGCCCTTCCAGTTCAACACGCGCTATCGCATCAGCGACCAGTTCTCTATCCGTGGCACGACTAGCTACGAAGATTTCCGTGAGCGGACGGGCGTCCTGCTAGAGTATGAGACACGCTTTTAGGGACACGGACGCTGCCCATGACCGCAGAACATGAGGACTTGACGCCTCCACAGCCGGATTCGGAATCTTTAGGGCAAGAGACGGTGCCAGAGGTGACTCCGCGATCGCGCTGGCAGCAGATTTGGCAGGCCCAGCAGGAAAATGTGCGGGTGCTGGCGATCGCCCTAGTGCTGGCGATCGCCCTGCGGCTCCTCATCGCAGAACCACGCTATATTCCCTCAAACTCGATGGAGCCGACCCTGCACATCGGCGATCGCATCATCGTCGAAAAAGTGTCCTACCAGCTCCACGAACCCCGACCGGGGGACATCATTGTCTTTCGTCCACCCGCCGTCATTCAGGCCATCTACGGTACTCAGCAAGCCTTCATTAAGCGGATCATCGCCATTCCTGGGCAAACCGTTCACATTGCCCAACATCAGGTTTATGTCGATGGCCAACCGCTCAACGAGCCCTACATTCTGGAAGCGCCGAACTACGAAATGCCGCCCCTCGTGGTGCCCCCCAACACTGTTTTTGTGATGGGCGATAACCGTAATGACAGCAACGATTCCCACGTGTGGGGCACCCTCCCCCAAGGCAACATCATCGGGGTAGCGCGGCTACGGTTTTGGCCGCTGCCCCGGTTTGGGCTCCTGCCGCCTACATCCATAGGTAGTGCATCCAGCAAGCCATCCACTCCGGCGGTACCGACAGCCGCGCTTGAAAGTCTGCCAAGCTGACAAACCGCCGTCGCCGCCGCTCTGCCGCGATCGCCTCAGCCCACGGCTGCTGCATGCCTGGCAGCGTCATCAACTGCCCCACCGTTGCTTGATTGAGGGCGATGCGCCGGGTTGAAAATCCACTCTCTGGGTCGTAGTAACAAAATTGCAGCAGCGGAGCGAGGGGCTGTAGTGCCTGAGCCGTGAGCCCCAGCGCCGCTGCCAAATCCTCTAACCCATAAAACTGGAGGCCGCTGCGGGTTAGGTTTTCCAACATACGCGCTTGGTGAATTGATAACCCTGGCAGCCGCAGCCAGTCGTCCACTCGGGCTCGGTTCACATCAATGCGAATCCCCAGTTCTGCGGCAATGGGCACCTCCGCTAAGGACTGGAGCCGACCGTAGGGATCTCTTAACAGGCGCGCCCTGACTGGATCAAGGCGCGATCGCCACTGCCCCAGCCAATGCTGCGATCGCCGCCTTACCTGCCGGGCCAGTAGCCCCGCCGTCTGTTCCCGATTCTGTCGCTCGGTCACGGTTGTTGCCGTCTCCCCTTCACCCATGTTTGCAGAACACCAAATCGCTGAGAAAATTTTCCCCCCGCACCGTTAGCCCTTGCTTACCCAATCTGCTCGATCAGCGATCGTCGCTTTTGCTCAAATTCCACCTCAGAAATTAAGCCATCCTGCCGGAGTTGTTCAAGTTCGCGCACGGCTGCCGCGATCGCCTGGGTTTGGTCGGCAATCGGGGTACCAGTGTGGCGCCCGGCTAACCACGGTAACGAAGCTTGCCAACCTCCTGCCGCGATCGTCGGTGCGAGGAGATACCACACCCCCTCTACGGCGCAGGCCACCCGCGGAATCTGCGTCCAACCCAAAACAAAGTAAACCCCACCCCAGATCGGCTGACCTAAATAAAACTTATGCAACCCCGTCAACGGAATTGGCAGTGGGCTCAAAGCCCCCGCCAATGCGAGTGCTGCCGCCACCGCACGACGACGCTGGGGCGAGACTTCTGTCTTGCTTCCCTCAGCCATCTTTCCTGCAATTTTGAGAACTCATCCTGTTAGCCCCGACGAATCTAGGAAAAGAGAATAACCCCATTCGTCAAAAAAGTACGCAAGACATCCGCATTTTTCCGAAGGCAGACTGATCCTAGTCACTGACGCCTGCCCAAAACCCCCGTAGTGTACTCTTCAACCTCGTCCTTTAGGAGCCTTGTGGGAAACCCTGCGTAAATCTACTGGACTTGATTATGCTAGGGGTGGCGGCTCCAAGACAAAGTTTTGAGGCCCCTATTGGGATTAAAGCAACCCGCCCGCGATCGAGGAAGCAAGGATAAAGAATTCCTCTAGTTCCTTGACAAAACACGTTTTCACCGTAACGTAGGCGATCTTTTAGCGACTCTTAAATCAGGCTGCTTTGCATGTCTACTTCCGCTTTTCCGCCCGACTGGATCAAAAAATTCTCTGACCCATACGCTGTTTTGGGAGTTGTAGTCACGGCTGATGAGCAACGCATCCTCAAACGCTATCGCCAGATTGCAAAACTCCTTCACCCCGATAAACTCACCGCAGTCGATGCCGACACCCGTGAGTTGGCAAATCAAATTTTAGCGAGACTTGTCAACCCCGCCTACCAACGGCTCAAGCTTGACAAGGGCCGAGCCGAAACCTTGGCAACTCTCCGCTTTAAGGTGCGACGTTTGTTGCGAGAAGAGAAGCTCATTGCCCGTAGCGAAAACGCAAAGCACCTGCTTGATACCGCCGATGAAAGTGTCGATCTCTTTTATGAGCAAGCGCTCTCAAAACTTTCCCTCAAGCAATATAACTCCCTGGGGCAATTTGCCCAGCAAACTGCCGAAATTTCAGAGTTAAATCTGATTTATTTGCGGCGTAAGATGGGAGACCCAGTCATTCGCGAAAAGCGTACTGGGCTGGTTGCATCGAGTACCGTGCCTCAATCGGTGGCCACACCAGCCCCAAGTCCGTCAATGCCGACAACGGGCAGCGGCTCCTCTACAGACTACGCCCAGCGCCATGTTAGTCGGGGTAAAATTTACATCGCCAAGAAGAAGTATCCCGAGGCAATTCAGGAATTTCGAGATGCAGTACGCATTGAGCCGTCAAACAGCGACTATCACACCATGCTGGGGCAGGCCTATCTTTTGCAGAAAATGATGGGTATGGCCAAGGTTCACATTCGTCAGGCGTTGAAGCTGAACATTCAAAATCCGGTGGCGCGCAAGTACGCCCAACAGCTTGAAATTGCTCTAAATGATTTGGAAACGCCGAACGGTTCCCCCAAAAAAGGGACGGGCTTATTTGGGCGCTTTGCCCGACGGCGCTGAGAATCGCGGGGC
>JACYME010000103.1 GCA_015272155.1 Leptolyngbyaceae cyanobacterium T60_A2020_046 | reverse complement strand
ATGCGATTTAGGTGCCGAAGTTCATGCGATTCACCTGCCGAAGTTGGCGCGAATCACCTGCCGAAGTTCATGCAATTTTGCACTCTTAAAGTCATATACACCAAGGGTTGTATTGCTCATCAATAAAGTGATTCAGAGCTTGGCTGAGTGTCTGGCACTAGGAGCGGTTACGCCACTTTCAGTCATTTTGGTTCGAATTTGGATCGAAAATGGATCGAAAGATTGCCTCGATCCATTCGATCCATTCTCTCTATTGGGGCTATGGCCAAGGCTACTAGAGCTAAAAAAGGGACTGTCTCAGTGACCACTGATCGGGATCGGCTGCGTCTGGGCTGGCGCTATAAGGGGAAACGCTATTTTCTGTTTATCGGCCTTCCTGACACCATCACGAACCGGAGAGTGGCCGAGGCCAAGGCGTCTCAAACCGAGCTCGATATGATGTCAGGGCATTTCGATCCAACGCTTCGAGCCTATAAATTGCAACTCCCTAGTCGCAGTCAGCTGAGTGTCACCGGCCTATTCAACAAATTTATCCAGCACAAAGCAAAGACAGTCACTTCTGCCACTCTGGACAAGTACCGTGGACTGCTGAACTATTTAGAGGAATTCTTTAAAGGCTGCTCAGTTACTGAAGTGAGCATGGCCGAGGCTGAAAAATTCACTCGCTGGTATGATTTTCAGAACTTGTCCAAGGTGGTCATCTGAGAACGCCTGGGGCTTTTGTCGTTCTCCACATCCAGTTCGTTGCGGAGGTCAAGGAGGGACTGCATCCACTCCTTTTCTTCATCGTTTTGAATCATGGCCTCCATCGACTTGTCTTTGGCGACCAGGGTGCAGACCCAGCAGCCAAAGCGGGAGCTGCCGCAGCTCGGTGTTGAGGTGTCAATCACCAGGGGGCATTCGTTGTCGGCAGTTGCCCCGCGATACATGGTGAAGAGGGCTTTGTTGTCGTTGCCCCAGGGATTGGGAAGCTGCATCAGGTACAGCCACACCTCGTCAGTGCGCCAGTCTTCGATAGGGGTGTAGATGAGGGAGTTGGGACGGCTGGGGTTGTAGTTGAGGTGAGTCGAGACGCGCCATTTGCGGTGTTCGGCCATGAGGGTGGCGCGGCTGGCACTTTCGGCGGTGCGAGTCCCCAGGACGAGAATCACTTCGCCGCTTTCGCGAATTTTCTCGCGGATGTAGTCGTCGGAGGGGCGAATTTTGAGGCGCTCGGTACACCAGTGAAAGCCCTGACGGGGAGCGGGATAGCCTTTGCCGATGAGGTTGACCCAAAAGGTGTCTTTGACCGCTGGCTTGAGCAGGAGCGGTTCGACGGGTATGCCCTGGGCCTGGGCGGCTACCTTCATCTGGTCGAGGGATTGGCTGCCCCAAGCGGCGACCACGGGATTCTCCACCAGGGTGTCGGTGGTGATGACGTGGATGGTTTTGGTGCGCTGGTCGGGAGGGAGGGCGGCGATCGCGTTCCAGACCAATTGCAAAACCACCGTGGAATCTTTGCCCCCGGAGTAGCCAATGATCCAGGGCAGGGCGTCTTGACGGTAGAGTTGCTGAATTTCGGCGGTGAGTTGCTGAATTTCGGCAATCAGTTCAGGAACCGATCTTTGAGGGCGATCGCCACTGCTGAAACCAAGCAGGCTCATCCCTTAGGCAAATACTTCACCAGGGCTTTCATGACTTCACCGGGACGAGTTTGCAAAGGATTTGTCTCGCTAGGAGCAGGGAGAAAGTCAGTCCACTCGAAGACTTCAGCAAAGCGGTGTTGATGCAGGCTATGAACGATCGCAGTGACCGCTTTCCGAGAACCAATGACCAGCAACTTGACGGGTTCGCGATCGGGCTTGGGGTAGCTGTGAAGTTTGAGGGAGAGTTCGAGGCTGACGGTTTCGGGGGATTGGGAAGCGGTGGGAAGGAAGGCATGAGTTTGCATGAAAATGTCAACCACTAGGACGTTTTGAGGATGGTAATCGACCATTAGGCGGACTGTCAACCACTGGGACGTTTGAGAGTTGCAAATTCTCTGACAGGATGAGCGCATGGGAAAAGCAGGACAAGCGCTCAAGCAGGTTTTAGAGGAGTACGGCATCAGTCAGTACAGCCTTTCGGTCGAAATGGATGTGGAACGCAACAATGTCCATCGCTGGGTTAATGAGAAGCGTGACCCCACGGCTGAGACGGTGGTGGAGATCGTTCGAGCACTGAAAAAACTCAACCCTGAAGCTTCAAAAGCCTTTGTTCAGATATATCTCGGCGACGAGCAGTAGTTTCTACCTCACTATTCCAAATTTGGGGATTGAGCCCAAAAGCAAAAAGCGATCGCACGTTGCCATGCGATCGCTCTTCACACCAATTGAATTGTTAGCCCAAACACTAAGCAGCGGATTCTTGAACCTCACTAGACCGCTTAGAACGCTTCCGCTCCGAACGACGAGTGCCACCTGCCATCTCATATTCAGAACTCTTGCGACC